>WGBN01000001.1 GCA_015494245.1 Saprospiraceae bacterium
GGGACGCAGCATCGAGCTGCCCGAGGAGGTCTTTGGCATTGAGCCCAATGAGCAGGCCGTTTATCTGGCTGTCAAGCAATACCTGGCCAATCAGCGCCAGGGCACGCACAGCTCCAAAGAGCGCAATGCCGTAGCCGGCTCGCGCCGCAAGCTGAAGCGCCAAAAGGGAACGGGTACCGCCCGTGCCGGAGACATCAAAAACCCCTTGTTTAGAGGGGGTGGCCGCGTCTTTGGCCCCCGCCCGCGCAAATACACCCTGGATTTGCCCAAAAAGGTCAAGCGCCTGGCCCGCAAGTCGGCTTTGTCTGCCAAGGCCCATAAAAACCAACTGCGCATCGTCGAAGACTTCTCTTTCGATGCGCCCAAGACCAAGGCCTATTACGAGATCCTGCAGAAGCTGCAGCTCAATGACCAAAAAGTACTGCATGTTACTTCCGATAAGGAAGAATCGGTATATCTCTCCAGCCGCAACCTGCCCAAAGCCCGCGTGATGCGCGCTTCCGACCTGAACACCTACGCCGTGCTGAACTGCCAGGTGTTGTTGCTCTCGGAAGGGGCTGTAGAGAAAATTGTAGAAACTTTTAAGTAACGAATTACGCGAGCCTTCTCGCTTTAAACCCATAGCATCATGGCTAAGCAGATCTTACTGAAGCCGATTATTACCGAAAAAGCCAACGACCTGGCTGAAAAGCTGAACCGCTACACCTTCGTAGTCAACAGCAAGGCCAATAAATTGGAAGTCAAAGCTGCCGTAGAGAAGATGTACAACGTTACGGTAGTCTCGGTCAATACGGCCAACATGCCGGGAAAACGCCGCCGCAGAAGCACCCGCAGCGGGGTCTTCAACGGCATGATTTCTCCCTACAAAAAAGCCGTGGTTACCCTGGCTGAGGGAGAAGAAATTGATTTTTACCAAAATCTCTGATTCGGCCCGGGCGCAAGCACCTGCCGAAAGCATTAGGAACCGAACACAGAAACAAACAGCGTTATGCCAGTTAAGAAATATAATCCGACTACGCCGGGCACCCGCTTCAGAGTGGGCAACGCCTTTGATGAGGTGACTACAGACAAGCCCGAAAAGAGTTTGTTGGCGCCCTATTCCAAATCGGGTGGTCGCAACCGCACCGGTAAGATGACTGTGCGTCAGCGTGGAGGCGGGCACAAGCGTCGCTATCGCATCATAGACTTTAAGCGCGACAAAGAGGGCATTCCGGCTCGTGTCAAGACCATTGAATACGATCCCAACCGCACTGCTTACATCGCGCTGCTCTTTTATGCCGATGGCGAAAAGCGCTACATCATTGCGCCCAATGGCCTGAAGGTAGGCGATGAGGTGGTCTCCGGAAAAGGAGCAACGCCCAATGTGGGCAACGCCCTTTACCTCAGCGAAATCCCCCTCGGCTCAACCATCCACGCCATTGAGATGCAGCCCGGCCGGGGAGCAGCCCTGGCCCGTTCGGCAGGCACCAATGCTACCCTCATGGGGCGCGAAGGCAAGTATGCCATCGTAAAACTGCCCTCGGGCGAAGTGCGTCGCATCTTGTTGAGCTGCAAAGCCACCATAGGCTCCACTTCGAATCCCGACCACGGCCTGCAAGTGCTCGGCAAAGCCGGCCGTAAGCGCTGGCTCGGCCGCCGCCCGCGCGTGCGTGGCGTGGCCATGAACCCCGTGGATCACCCCATGGGCGGTGGTGAAGGACGTGCTTCGGGCGGGCACCCGCGTTCGCGCACAGGGGTCTATGCCAAAGGCCAAAAAACCCGCAACACCAAGAAGTACTCTTCCAAACTCATTATTTCGCGCAGGAAAACCAAGAAGAAATAACGCACTGCCTTAGAGGGCATCACTACAAATGTAAGCTGATATGGCTCGTTCGATAAAAAAAGGACCTTACGTACACCACAAGTTGCTCAAAAAAGTGCTGCAGGCACGTGAGAGCAACAAGAAGTCGGTTATCAAAACCTGGTCGCGTGCATCCATGATCATCCCCGATATGGTGGGTATGACCATAGCTGTACACAATGGCAAAACCTTCGTCCCCGTGTTCATCACCGAAAATATGGTAGGACACAAACTCGGAGAATTTTCGCCTACGCGCACCTTCCGTGGTCACGCAGGTAACCGCAAGAAGTAAGCATTTTGTTTGGCTTTCGCCAAATGAAATCCAACATAGATTTGGGCGCCGGTGGGGCGCCCGGATACTCCCCCTGCAAAGGGGCATTGGAAATTTTTCCGGGTCGCAAAACCCGGCCATAACTTGAAGAAAGAGATAGCAATGAAAGCGACAGCTAAGTTTAAAAACTGCCACATGTCGGCGCGTAAAATGCGCCTCGTGCTGGATTTGATTCGCGGAAAGGGCATCGAAGAAGCTCTGGACATTCTGCGTTTCACCAACAAAGAGGCCTCGGAATGGGTCGAGAAAGTGCTGCTTTCCGCCATCGCCAACTGGGAGTACAAAACAGGGGGCCTGGAAAGCGCCGATGAGTACGATCTCTTTGTCAGCAAAGCTACAGCCGACGGCGGGATGATGCTCAAACGCATCCGCCCTGCTCCGCACGGGCGTGCACACAGAATTCGCAAGCGTACCTGCCACATCACCATTGAAGTGGAAAACCGTACGCCCCTCAGCGAAGATTACGAAAACATGGGCGATGACGCAGTGGTGGTAGAAGAAGTGGACGCCGCAGAAGAATAAAAAATTAACAACCAACTCGATATGGGTCAGAAGACAAATCCTATTGGCAACCGTTTGGGAATCATCCGTGGATGGGATTCCTATTGGTATGGTGGCAAATCTATTGGCGACAAAGTAGTCGAAGACTTCAAAATTCGCGAATACCTGCGTGCACGCGTGCAAAAAGGAGGTATCGCTCGCATCGTCATAGAGCGCAACATCAAACAAACCACCCTGACCATCCATACGGTGCGCCCGGGTATCATCATCGGTAAAGGCGGCCAGGAAGTGGACCGCATCCGCGAAGAGCTGCGCAAACTCACGGGCAAAGATGTACACATCAACATCCATGAGATTCGCAAACCGGAATTGGATGCCTACGTGGTCGGCGAAAACATCGCCCGCCAAATCGAAGGACGCGTAAACTATCGCCGCGCCATCAAAATGGCCATCCAGGCTTCTATGCGCGCAGGCGTGCAGGGCATCAAAGTTCGCGTGTCGGGCCGCTTGAATGGCGCAGAAATGGCGCGTACCGAAGAGTACAAAGAAGGAAGGACGCCCCTGCATACCTTCCGCGCAGATATTGACTACGCCCTGGTCGAAGCCAATACCGTTTACGGCAAGATCGGCGTCAAAGTCTGGATCTGCCGTGGCGAAGTCTTTGGCAAACGCGACTTGTCTCCCAATGTAGGCCTTGGCAGCAAAGACAAACGCAGCGGCGGACGCGGTGGCCGGGGTGGCAGAGGCGGTAGCCGCGGCGGACGTCGCAAATAATGTAGATAATTTTTTGCCAACTCCGTAGGTGGAGTCAAAAAATCGTCGTACCTTTGCACGGCTTTTTGAAAAGGCATTGGCACTTAATATAAGACGGACATGTTACAACCGAAAAGAACCAAGTATCGCAAGCAGCAGAAAGGCCGCAACCGCGGCCTGGCATACAAAGGCAGCACCGTGGATTTTGGCAGCTTTGGTCTTAAGGCTGTTACCCCCGGGCGCATTACCAACCGCCAGATTGAAGCTGCCCGTATTGCGATGACGCGCTATATGAAACGCGAAGGTAAGGTGTGGATTCGCATCTTCCCCGACAAGCCCATCACCTCTAAGCCTTTGGAAGTGCGTATGGGTAAAGGAAAAGGTGCTGTGGACCACTGGGTAGCGGTCGTCAGGCCCGGTCGCATCATGTTTGAAATTGATGGCGTACCACGCGCAGTAGCCGAAGAAGCCCTCCGCCTGGCAGCCCAAAAGTTGCCCGTATTGACCAAATTCTCCGTTCGTCCGGACTATGCCGGAGAGTGATTTATGCAAGTAAAGAAAAGGTAGCACACCATGGCCACTAAGAAGTTTTTAGAACTCCAGGATTATTCAGATGCCGACTTGCAGGTCGAGCTCGAAAAAGTCCGTGAGCAATACCAACGCATGAAATTTGAACATGCAACGCAGGGCTTGGAAAACCCCCTGGCTCTACGCGAAACAAGGCGCGATATCGCTCGCCTCGCAACGGAAGTTCGCCGCCGTGAATTGGCGAAAATGGATGAACAACAACTGGCCCGGCGCTCTAAAATCCGTGCCAGAAGAAGGAAACAAAAATAAGTACGAGACGCCATGACTAACAGAAACCTTCGTAAGACGCGCATAGGCGTAGTGAGTAGCACAGCTATGGATAAAACCGTAGCCGTCCTGGTGGAAAGAAAATTGCGCCACCCCATCTACGGGAAGTTCGTCAAAAAAACGACCAAATTCCTGGTACACGACGAAAACAACGAGTGCCAGGTGGGCGATAAAGTGCGCATCATGGAGACGCGCCCCCTGAGTAAACGCAAAAAATGGCGCCTTGTCGAAATCATAGAGAAGGCTAAGTAACACAGACGATAAAACAGATTGAGTCATGATACAGCAAGAGACCAGATTGAAAGTAGCGGACAATAGCGGCGCCAAAGAAGTGCTCTGCATCCGTGTCCTCGGTGGCTCCAAACGACGCTATGCCTCCATAGGCGATAAAATCGTCGTAACCGTCAAAGAAGCCAGCCCGGGAGGCATCAAAAAAGGTACCGTGTCTCGCGCCGTAGTCGTGCGCACCAAAAAGGAAGTGCGCCGCAAAGACGGCTCCTACATCCGCTTTGGCGACAATGCCGTGGTATTGCTGACAAACGCCGATGAGCCCCGTGGAACGCGCATCTTCGGGCCCGTCGCCCGCGAATTGCGCGATAAAGACTTTATGCGCATCGTCTCCCTGGCTCCGGAAGTACTTTAAAACCATATCCAGGGAGTGCTAAGCTAACGAAGAAGAAACTTTCGAACCATGTCGAAGAAAAAAACACATAAGCGATTCGCACCTAAGTTGCACATCAAAAAGGGCGATCGCGTGAAGGTAATGGCCGGCGCTTACAGAGGTGCCGAAGGAGAGGTCTTAGAGGTGTTTCCCCAAAAGCAACGCGCCATCGTAGATGGCGTCAACATCGTCAAGAAACACCAAAAGCCCATGGGAGATAACCCGGGCGGCATCCATGAAATGCCCGCACCGGTGCACATCTCCAACCTCATGCTGATAGACCCCAAAACCGGAGAACCTACCCGCATCGGCCGCAAAGAAGTGGACGGCAAACTGGTTCGCTATTCCAAAAAATCAGGAGAAATCATTAAGTGATGAGCTACGAACCAAGACTTAAGAAAAAATACCAGGAGGAAGTCATCCCGGCTTTGATGGAAGAGTTTAACTACAAATCCATCATGCAGGTGCCGCGTTTGGTGAAAATCTGCCTCAACCAGGGCATAGGCGAAGCCACCCAGGACAAAAAGCTGGTGGATTCCGCCCTCCAGGAAATGACCCTGATCGCAGGCCAAAAAGCCGTGCCTACCAAAGCGCGGCTCTCGGTCTCTAACTTCAAACTGCGCGAAGGCATGATCATCGGCGCCCGCGTTACCCTGCGCAAAGACCGCATGTGGGAGTTCATGGACCGCCTCATAGCCGTAGCCCTGCCGCGCGTGCGCGACTTCCGGGGCATCAACGACAAGAGCTTCGATGGCCGTGGCAACTACTCCATGGGCATCACCGAGCAGATCATCTTCCCCGAAATTGACCTCGACAAAGTCAATCGAATCTCGGGTATGGACATCACCTTCGTGACGACAGCAAAAACGGATGCCGAAGCCCTGGCCCTGCTCAAGCACCTCGGAATGCCGTTTAAAAACCAAAACAGCTAATCAGACCTGCCCCACGGCAGGTGGAAAACAATAAGCATCATGGCAAAGAAATCCATCATAGCCAGAGAAAGAAAGCGCCAACGCATGGTGGCAAAGTATGCCGAGCTGCGCAAGAAACTCAAGGAAGAAGGCAACTACGAAGCCCTCGACAAACTGCCGCGCAACGCTTCGCCCGTGCGCCTTCACAACCGCTGCCAGCTCACCGGCCGCCCGCGCGGATACATCCGCCGCTTTGGCATCTGCCGCGTGAAGTTTCGCGAACTGGCCCTGGAAGGCAAGATACCCGGTATCACCAAGGCCAGTTGGTAGCACAAAACCGCTTCTCCGAAAGAAGCAAAAAAACACGGCTGTAAAGCTCCGGCCATTAGAAAAAGGAGCATAGATAGGTTGGAGTTATCGGTTTGAAAAAAGCGACAACTCAGAACGAACGTCTGAACTCTAAACCAAAAAGTGATGATCGTAACAGATCCAATAGCAGATTATCTGACCCGTTTGCGCAATGCTCAAAGCGCCGGTCACCGCGTAGTGGAAATTCCCTCTTCCAAAGTGAAGAAGGCCATTACCAAAATTCTCTACGACCAGGGCTATATCCTGAAATATCAGTTTGACGATGAGGCCGGCAAGCAGGGGATTATCCGTATCGCCATTAAATACGACCCCCAGACTAAGCAGCCCGTCATTCGCAAGCTGCAGCGCATCAGCAAACCCGGCCTGCGTAAATACGCCAAGGCCAAAGACCTCCCGCGCGTCATCAACGGCCTGGGTATCGCCATCATCTCTACCTCGCATGGCATCCTCACCGATAAGGAAGCGCGCAAAATAAACGTAGGCGGGGAAGTCCTCTGCCAAGTGTATTGATTTGATTGAGCTGTAAAAACGCAACAGACCATGTCCAGAATAGGAAAAGCACCGATCAACATACCGCAAGGGGTGGAAATCAACATCACCAAGGGCAATTTCGTAACCGTCAAAGGCCCCAAAGGTGAATTGAGCCAGCAAGTGGACCCCGACCTCACCCTCAAAATAGAGGATGGCGTCCTGACCCTCGAGCGCCCCACAGAGCAGAAGCGCCACAAATCCATGCATGGTTTGTACCGCTCGCTCATCGCCAATATGGTAGAAGGTGTTACCAACGGATTCAAAAAGGAATTGGAGCTGGTAGGTGTGGGTTACCGCGCCAGCAACACCGGCCAATTGCTGGAACTCCAACTGGGGTACTCTCACCCCATCATGTTCTACATCCCCGATGAGGTGAAAGTGGAAGCCGTGATGGAAAAAGGTAAAAACCCCATCGTCAAGCTGGAGTCCATAGACAAACAACTCGTCGGCCAGGTAGCGGCAAAGATTCGCGCTTTCCGCAAACCCGAGCCTTATAAAGGAAAAGGCGTTCGCTTTGTGGGTGAAGAAATTCGCCGCAAAGCCGGTAAGACCGTGGCTAAATAATGTTTTTGGGCCGGCTTTCGCCAAATGACACCCAAGTGAGCAGACCAAACTCAGAAGAGTAAGAACAATGAGACAGTTAAAGAGAAAAGCGAGAATTCGCTACAGCATCAGAAAAAAAGTTTCCGGAACGGCCGAGCGCCCGCGCCTCAGCGTCTTTCGCAGCAACAACTACATCTATGTACAAGCCATAGATGACGTGCGAGGTAATACGCTGGCAACGGCCTCTTCCCGTGAGAACTCCGTGGACAAAGCTAAACCGCCGGTAGAGCAAGCCAAAGAGGTCGGCAAATTGATCGCCGAACGCCTCCAGGCTCAAAACATCAATCGCGCCGTCTTTGACCGCGGTGGATACCTCTACCACGGCCGCGTCAAGGCACTGGCCGATGGCGCCCGCGAAGCCGGCCTGACCATCTAAAAAACTCCGGGCAGTTTCGCAAACTACATTTGTAAGCGCACAACAGCACAACCATGACGAATAAAACGGATAAAAAAATTAAGCCTGCCGGCACTGAATTGACAGAAAAGGTGGTGAGCCTGAATCGCGTTGCCAAGGTTACTAAGGGTGGACGTACCTTCAGCTTCGCTGCTGTGGTCGTCGTAGGAGACGGAAAAGGCATCGTAGGGCACGGCCTGGGCAAAGCCCGCGACGTCTCGGAAGCCATTGCCAAAGGTGTGGATGATGCCAAGAAGAACCTCATCCGCATTCCGCTTTACAAGGGCACCATCCCGCACGAGCAGAAAGGAAAGTACGGCGCAGCCCACGTGCTCATCAAGCCGGCTTCCGATGGTACCGGTGTGATCGCCGGCGGTGCCATGCGTGCCGTCCTGGAAATCGCGGGCATCCACAACGTTTTGGCGAAAGCTCACGGCTCTTCCAACCCCCACAACGTCGTGAAGGCTACCATTGATGCCCTGACCAAACTGCGCACGCCCATGGAGATTGCCCGCCAGCGCGGCATCAGCATGGATAAACTGTTCAACGGCTGATAAAGCCTTTTGCAAAAAAGCTTAAAACATCGAAGCGATGGCTAAGATCAAGATCACGCAAGTACGAAGCACCATTGACCGCCCCAAGGACCAAAAGGCTACCATGGAGGCTCTGGGCTTGCGTAAAATGAACCAAACTGTGGAGCACGAAGCTACACCCCAAATATTGGGTATGGTAGCCAAAGTGGCTCACCTGGTGAAAGTGGAAGAAAAATAAATCACGATGGAATTACATACGCTCAAACCCGTCAAAGGATCTGTACGTTCGCGCAAGCGCCTGGCTCGTGGCCAGGGCTCCGGTAGAGGAGGTACGTCCACACGTGGACACAAAGGACAGAAATCCCGCTCCGGTTACAGCAAGAAGCGGGCTTTTGAAGGCGGTCAGATGCCCTTGCAGATGCGCTTGCCTAAGCGCGGCTTCAAAAACATCAACCGCGTAGAATACGTACCCATCAACTTGTCTCGCGCTCAGGCTATAGCCGATAAGTATCAACTGGATACACTGGACATTGAAACCCTGGTGGCCAAGGGCATTGTCGGCAAAAAAGATCGCGTCAAGTTGCTGGCCAATGGTGCTTTGACCAAGGGCCTGAGCATCCGGGTACATGCGTGCTCTGCCAAAGCTAAAGAAGCTGTAGAAGCAGCCGGAGGCAGCGTAGAGATTTTGGGATAGACACGCGCAAACTGCAAAGACGGGCGCCATTTGACGCAAGTCTCATGCCAACGAACCAGGGAAAGAGAGGGCGTATCGCGACCGCTCCTACCGCTAAAGCAAGAGATTCATGAAACGATTTTTGAATACGCTGAAAAACATTTGGAAGATAAAGGAATTGCGCCAACGCATTCTCTTTACTTTTGCCATGTTGGCGGTGTATCGCCTTGGCTCTTATGTCGTTTTGCCCGGTGTGGACCCGAGCCAACTCGACACGGGCTCAGGCAATACCAACGACCTGCTTGGCATGATCAACATGTTTACGGGTGGCGCCTTTCAAAATGCCGCCATCTTTGCTCTCGGTATCATGCCCTACATCACGGCCTCCATCGTGGTACAACTTTTGGGCTTTGCCGTGCCTTACTTCCAGCGTTTGCAGCAAAAAGAGGGAGAGAGCGGAAGAAAAAAACTCAACCAGATCACGCGTTTTCTGACACTGGCCGTGACGCTGGTGCAGGGCGGAGGTTATCTGACCTATCTGGTGAGCAACAATGCCGTAGCTCCGGGTGTATCGCAGGGGCTGTTTTGGTTTGCCAACATCATCATCCTCTCTGCGGGCACCATATTCGCCATGTGGCTGGGTGAGCGTATTACCGACAGAGGTATTGGCAATGGTGTCTCCCTTTTGATTACAGTGGGTATCATCGCCCGCTTGCCGCAGGCCATGATTGCTGAATTTCAGTTGCAATTGGCACAAAACGGCTTGATTCTCTTCCTGATTGAATTGGCAGCTATGTATGCTGTCGTTATGGTAACGGTACTTATCGTACAGGGCGTTCGCAAAATTCCCATCCAGTTTGCCAAGCGCATGGTGGGACGCGGCACTTCCGCCGTGGCCATGTCCAATGTACGCGATTATATCCCCGTCAAGGTAAATGCTTCGGGTGTGATGCCCATCATCTTTGCCCAGGCATTGATGTTTTTGCCGGCTACGCTGGTAACTTTTATTGCAGGTGGTGACCCCTCGGCCGCTCCGGCCTGGTTGCGGGCTTTGAGTTCGCCTTATTCCGCTGCCTCGGCAGTGTTTACCTTCTTGCTGGTGGTCGTGTTTACTTATATCTATACGGCCCTGTTGGTGAATCCCAAGCAGTATGCCGATCACCTGAAGCGCCAAAACGCTTTCATCCCCGGCGTAAAACCGGGGAAAGCCACGGCAGATTTCATTGACAACATCGTGTCGCGCATCACTTTGCCGGGTTCTATCTTTTTGGGCATCATCGCCATTTTGCCGGCCATTGCGGTGGCTTTTGGCGTGAACCCCTCCTTGGCTTCCTTCTTTGGCGGTACTTCCATGCTGATTTTGGTGGCCGTGGTGTTGGATACTTTGCAGCAAATAGAAAGCCATTTGCTCATGCGTCGCTATGACGGTTTGGTGAAATCCGGCCGCATACAGGGACGCAGCAGCCGCATGCAGGGCATAGGTGCCGGCATGTAAGGATGCATTTTTTGAAAAGACAATGATCTACTACAAAACACCCGAAGAAATTGAGCTGATGCGCATCAGCAATTTGCTGGTGTCCAAAACACTGGCTCATGTGGGCAGCATCATCAAACCGGGTGTGAGTGGTGCTGATATTGACCGCGAAGCCGAAACCTTCATTCGAGACCATGGCGCTGAGCCGGCTTTTAAAAACTACGAAGGCTTTCCGGCCACGCTCTGCGTCTCCGTCAATGAGGCGGTGGTGCATGGGATACCTTCGAAAGAGCAGGTATTCCAGGAAGGTGATATCGTATCGGTGGACTGCGGCGTTTTACTCAACGGATACTACGGCGATAGCGCTTATACCTTTGCCCTGGGAGAGGTGGACGAGCAGGTGATGGAGCTGTTGCGCGTTACCAAAGAGGCCGTTTATCTCGGTATAGAGCAGGCCTGTGTGGGCAATCGCCTCAGGGATATCGGTTATGCCGTACAATCATTTGCCGAAAGGCAACACAAATACGGCGTAGTGCGCGACCTGGTGGGGCATGGCATTGGGAAAAAACTACACGAAGAACCCGAAGTTCCCAATTTTGGCCAGCGCGGCCGGGGAATCAAGATACAGGAAGGGCTGGTCATCGCTATAGAGCCCATGATCAATCTGGGAAGCAAGAGCGTCCGGCAGTTGAAAGACGGCTGGACGATTGTGTCTAAAGACCGCAGCCCCTCCGCCCACTACGAACAGGTCGTAGCGGTGAAAAAAGAAGGACCGGACAGGCTCTCTGATTTCTCCGTCATCGAGGAAGTCGAGCGCAAAAATGCTGCGCTGAGCGAGGTCGTTCGAAGCAGCATGTCCGGAGTCTCCTGAGGATTCGGGTACTGAGCACGCTTTCCGGAAAAGTCCGGCAGGCGTCGGGAAGCACTTGAGGAGATGTTGAAACAAAGCTTGATGCGTTGAAAATACACCATTTGGCGGAAAAGAAAAGAAGTTGTATCTTTGCGCCCTAAAAATTGTGTATGGCTAAGAAAAACCTCATCAAGCAGGATGGCATCATCGAAGAGGCCTTGTCGAATGCCATGTTTCGGGTGCGATTGGAAAACAATCACCTGATCGTGGCTACGATTTCCGGAAAGATGCGCATGAACTACATCCGCATTCTGCCGGGGGATAAGGTTTCTGTGGAAATGTCGCCCTATGATTTGACCCGCGGGCGCATTGTGTATCGCTATAAATAAGCGATGCAAAGGCGCAGAGGGGATATGAAACGGGCTGCCTGTGCAGCTCATGACTAAGAACACTTAACACTTGGAGCAATGAAAGTTAGAGCGTCCATCAAGAAGAGAAGTGCAGATTGCAAGATCGTTCGTCGCAAAGGCCGTCTGTATGTCATCAACAAGAAGAATCCCCGGTTCAAGCAGCGTCAGGGGTAAAAGGAAACATAAATTCCGGCTTTGAGGCCGGGTAAAAACAAAGAGAAGCAATGGCTCGTATAGCAGGTATAGACTTACCCAAGAACAAGCGTGGCGTCATAGGTTTGACGTATATCTACGGCATTGGGCCTTCCCGTGCCAAGGAAATTTTGGCGAAAGTAGGAGTGGATGAGAACGTAAAAGTGAAGGATTGGAGCGATGAAAACATCCGTGCGATTTCGTCTCTCATCCAAAACGAGTACAAAGTGGAGGGTGAATTGCGCTCCGAGGTGCAGATGAACATCAAGCGTTTGATGGACATCGGCTGTTACCGTGGCCTGCGCCACCGCAAAGGCCTGCCCGTGCGCGGCCAGCGCACGCGAACCAATGCACGCACCCGCAAGGGGCGTCGTAAGACTGTGGCAAACAAGAAGAAAGCAACCAAGTAATACTTAAGATTCATGGCGAAAGGAAGAAAATCCGTACGCGCGAAGAAGCGCAAGGTGAAAGTGGAACCCACTGGCCGTGCTTACATCAAGGCCAGTTTCAACAACATCATCATCTCTTTGACGAATGCCAAGGGCGATGTGATCTCCTGGGCTTCTGCCGGCAAAGCGGGATTCAGGGGCGCGAAGAAAAATACGCCTTATGCCGCTCAACGTGCAGCTACGGATGCTGCCCAGGTGGCTCACGAAGCCGGGCTGCGTAAAGTAGAAGTCTTTGTGAAAGGCCCGGGCAGTGGCCGCGAAGCAGCCATCCGCGCCATTGATGCAGCGGGCATTAAAGTGCAGCGCATCATTGACGTAACGCCCATTCCCCACAACGGCTGTCGCCCGCCCAAGCGTCGTCGCGTTTAAAGAAAACCCGGGGCAGTTTGCAAGCTTTTGCAGCAAACTGCCGACAACTATTTTTTTGACAAACTCAAGCTGAGAATAGCATGGCAAGATACAGAGGCCCCAGAGCGAAAAAAGAAAGAGCCTTCGGCGAACCGATCTTCGGTGGCTTGCGAGCTTCCGACCGCAAAAAGTATGCTCCCGGCATGCACGGCAATAAGCGCCGTCGTCGCCAAAAGTCGGATTATGCCCTCCAGTTGATGGAGAAGCAAAAAGCCAAATACACCTATGGGGTGCTGGAGCGCCAGTTCCGCAACCTCTTCGAAAAGGCCAGCCGCCGTGGTGGCGTTACGGGTGAGGTGTTGCTGCAGTTCCTCGAAGCTCGCTTAGACAATGTCGTCTATCGCATGGGCATAGCCCCGACGCGCCGCGGAGCACGCCAATTGGTGTCGCATCGCCACATCCTGTTGAATGGCGTGATCAACAACGTGCCTTCTACCCAGGTGAAACCCGGAGATGTCGTCAGCGTGCGGCCTAAGTCTCAGGGTATGGAAGTCATCCGCGATAGCGTCGCAAGCAACAGCTCGAACGTGCGCAAATTCCCCTGGTTGGAGTTTAATCAAGACCAAATGACGGGTAAATTCCTGACTTACCCGCAGCGCGAAGAAATACCCGAAAAGATCAACGAGCAATTGATCGTTGAACTTTACTCTAAATAATTTCGCTATATGAATATCCTTCCCTATCAAAAGCCCAACAAGATCGTTCTCCAGAAGTCTAACGATTTTGAAGGAACTTTTGAATTTAAGCCCTTGGAGCGTGGCTTTGGCCAAACCATAGGCAATGCCCTGCGTCGGGTGTTGCTTTCTTCGCTCGAAGGCTTTGCTATCTCGGCCGTTCGCATTACAGGCGTTGACCACGAGTTTTCCGCCATCAAAGGCGTAGTCCAGGATGTGGTGGACATCGTGCTCAACCTCAAGCAGGTGCGCCTGAAGCAGTTGCTCGCCGATGACAGCACCAACGAACCCATGAAAATCTACCTCAGCATATCGGGGCGTGAGGAATTTAAAGCAGGCGATATTGAGGAAGTTACCAACTTCTTCAAAGTGATGAATCCCGATTTGCTCATCTGCCAGATGGAGCCTTCCGTAACCCTCGAAATTGAACTGACGGTAACGCGCGGGCGCGGCTATGTACCTGCCGATGAAAACATCCCCAAGGATGCCCCTCTCGGTGTCATCCCCATTGACGCCATTTATACGCCGATCAAAAACGTGGCTTATAAGGTGGAAAATACCCGCGTAGGCCAACGCACCGACTACGAAAAATTGACCATAGAGGTGAAAACCGACGGCACCATCAAGCCGGAGGATGCCGTCAAAGAAGCGGCTCGCATCCTCATGGAGCACCTCGTGCTGATTACCGATAAAAACATCTCCTTCGAAGAAGGCCACGCAGCTAAGGATGAGGATATGGATGAAGAAATTCTCCAAATCCGCAAGCTGCTCAAAAAGCCTCTCGAAGACCTGGACCTCTCCGTGCGTGCCTACAACTGCCTCAAGGCAGCGAAGATTGACACCCTCGGCGAACTGGTCCAGTACGACTCCAATGAGTTGCTCAAATTCAGAAACTTCGGCAGGAAATCCCTGGTCGAACTGGAAGACCTGCTCCAGGACCATGGCCTGACTTTCGGCATGGATTTGAGCCGCTACAACCTGGACTCTGACAAGGATTGATTTAAAGGCCCCTTTATTTTTTGTGCAATAACAGAAACTTAGGGCGAAAGGAGATGAGGGGCAAGTCTCCGCCGCAAACAGCGGGCGCCGGTTTTTGTGTTGCGAGGATAACCAAAATTTTAACTCATGCGACACGGCAAAAAATTCAACCATCTCGGCCGTACCTCCGCGCACCGCAAGGCGTTGTTGCGCAACCAGGCCATCTCGCTCATTATGCACAAGCGCATTAAGACAACCGTGGCCAAAGCCAAGGCCCTGCGCCGCTTTATCGAGCCGCTGATCACCAAAGCCAAAGACGGCAGCATGCACTCACATCGCGTAGTCTTTAGCTATTTGCAAAACAAAGATGCCGTTAAGGAACTCTTCGGCCCTGTGGTAGCCAAAGTAGGCGATCGCCCGGGAGGTTATACGCGTGTCATCCGCATGGGTTTCCGCAAAGGCGATGGCGCCGAAATGGCATTGATCGAACTGGTTGACTTCAACGAAGTTTACAACCTCAAAGACCAAAAAGCCGCCGGCGGACGCCGCCGTCGCCGCAGAGGAGGCAAGAAAAAAACCGGAGGAACTCCGGCCGCTGCACCGACGACGCCTGAACCCACGACTCAAGCCTCCTCTGAAGAGGAAGAATAAAAAAAAGCCCCGCATGGCTTTGGGCTTTTTCTTCAAAAGAAGAGAAAGAAAAAAGCCCCGCGAAGCGGGGCTTTTTTTATGCAGAAGTAATGGTTCATTAAGTTTTTGAGGCATCTACATCATAAGGCCTGCGCTCGCCCCCGGCCCC
>WGBN01000002.1 GCA_015494245.1 Saprospiraceae bacterium
GATGGAACTCAGCACCTGCCACACAGGAGGGCTGAAGGCCAGCCGTGCGGGCATCACAATGGGCGAAAACAGCGGGAAGATCGAAGACCACACGGCCAGATTGCTGTCCGGCGATTCTACCGTGGAAAACATGATGTAAAAAGCCAGCAAAACGGGTATGGTGATGGGAATCGTCAGAGACTGCCCCTCCCCTATGTCGTCGCCTATGGCAGAACCAACGGCTGCAAAGAGCGAAGCATAGAGGAAATACCCCCCGAGGAAGTACAAAAGAAAAGAGGGCAGGATGAACCACCAGTTCAAAGAGCGTATTTCCTGCATGGCCAGCAGCATCATGTCCTCCATCTGATTGGGATCTATCTCGGGCATGTCGGAGACGTCCATCTTCGGGGGCTCAAAATTGAAGAAAAGACCGGCCAGGCTGATGAGGAGGGGGATGAGTATAGCCCATATCGCCAACTGCGTCAGGCCCACGCCGCCTACGCCGAGGAGCTTGCCCATCATCAGCTTAAAGGGGCGCACGGAAGAGATCATGACTTCCACAATGCGGTTGGTTTTTTCTTCCATCACGCTGCGCATGACCATAGAGCCGTAAATAAATACGGCCATGTACATGATAATCCCCATGATGCTGCCGATGCCCGCGCCTATGGCGCTGGTCAATTTGCTGACGCGGTCTTTGACGCTTTCATCTATGGGCTCGGGGTCTATGCTGACATTGCTGTCTATGGCTTTGAGGGCTTTTTCATCTAAGCCGAACTGCTCGATTTTGTATTGCCGCAGACGCTTGCCGATGCGTTCGCGCATGGCCGTTTCCACAGCCAGCGTAGGGCTCTTGGGCGCGTAGTATTGTACGGTATAACTGCCCGCATACAGATTTTTGATGGGAGGTATGTACAGCACGCCATTGAGCTTCTCCTCTTTGTACCTGGCCCGCAGCGTATCCAAAGGCCGGTTTTCCAGGATGAAGTGAATGCCGTCCTCATCTGCCAATCCGACTTCTTCACTAAAGAGCCCGGCTGCATCCACTACGGCAATGCGCTTGCCCTTATCGCCCTGATAAGCGAAAATGAAGCCCACCACAACGAAAAAAAGTACAAACGCCAGAGGCGTAACGATGGTGGCAATGATAAAGGTGCGACGGCGCACCCGCGTCAGGTATTCGCGCTTGACGACGAGCCATAACTTTTTCATACGACAGCAGTTTGAGTTTTTTCGTTGACGGTTTTGATGAAAATCTCATTGAGAGACGGAAGAATCTCTTCAAAAGCCTGAATGTAAATGCCCCGGTCCAGCAGCTTGCGCAAAAGGGCATTGGAGTCCTGCTCCCGCTCCAACTTGATGACCAGGCGGCCGGGCTTATTCTCCACCACAGCCTGCACTTCGCTTTCGAGAGGGAGATCCAGTTGCCCGCGATAGCGAATTTCAAAGAGATTTTCCTTGTACTCCTGCCGGATGTCTTGAACATCTCCCTCCAGGATTTTCTGCCCGCGATTGATGAGCACAATGCGCTCGCAGATTTCTTCCACCTGCTCCATGCGGTGCGTGGAGAAAATGATGGTGGCGCCTTCTTCCCTCAGCCGCATGATTTCCTCTTTGAGCAATTCCGTATTGACGGGGTCCAGCCCGCTGAAGGGCTCGTCGAGGATGAGCAGTTGGGGCTTGTGCACTACCGTAGCGATGAACTGAATTTTCTGCTGCATCCCTTTGGAGAGCTCTTCGACTTTTTTGTTCCACCAGTCTTTGATTTGGAGACGTTCGAACCAGCTCTCGATGGCCTGGCGGGCATCTTGTTTAGAGAGGCCTTTGAGTTGGGCGAGATACATGAGGTGCTCTCCCACTTTCATGCGTTTGTAGAGGCCGCGCTCCTCGGGCATGTAGCCGATGATTTCCGGATGGCGCTCGTGCAGCCGTTCTCCGTTGAGGAAAACCTCCCCCTCATCGGCGGGAATGATGGTGGTGATGATGCGAATGAGCGTGGTTTTGCCCGCACCATTGGGCCCGAGCAGGCCGAAGATGCTGCCTTTCGGCAAATCAAAACTCACGTCATTTACGGCGCGAAAATCGCCGTACTGTTTCAGGATGTGTCGCAGTTGCAGAATGGGTTGTTGATCCATCGTTTTTGATGTTTTAGGCGCCAAGATGGCCGATTCCTCTTTCCGGACGCATGTTTTTTCGACAAAAGGGCAGGTTTCTCGGATCGGTTTGACGACGCCAAGCCCCTACTGTTTCACAAACTTGCTCAATGCCGGCGGTCTGCCTTCTTCTCTGATTTCGAGCAGGTAGCTTCCTGGTGTCATAAGAGAATATTTTTCCGTTGGTCGTTAAAGCGGTCGAAGAACAGCAGGTCGCCGTGCCGGCCGTCTTCGATGGTGGTAAAGGTATCTGTTTTTTTGATGAGTGGCTTGAGCTTTATTGCCACTTTGTAAGGCACAACCAGGTCTTTGGTGCCGTGAAAGATGTGGATGGGCACCTCAATCTCCGGCAGCAAAGCTTTATTGTCAAAAGCGTATTTGAAACGAAAAACCCTCGGCAAAAAGGGAAAATAGGCGTGAAACAAATCCCTCATATTTGAAAAGGGCGTTTCTAAGATCAACATACGGCACGGCCTGTTGCGGGCCACAAAAGCAGCGAAGTGCGAGCCGAGGGAGCGGCCGTACAAGACGATGTTTTGGGCTTGGTAGCGCCTTTCGGCAAATGCATACACGGCCAGCGCATCCTGCTGCATCCTGTGCTCATCCCTCGGGCCTGTGCTCTTGCCAAAGCCCCGATAGTCGTAGATGATGAGATCGTAACCCAGCTCCAGCAAATGGTAATACACATGCCCCCAGCGCTTAAGGCTGCCCATATTGCCATGGTGATATACAATGACCCGCTCGCCTGCGCCCTCTCCCCGCCTGAACCACAGCAAATTGATGCGCCCGCCGCCCGGCGTCTCCACCCAATGCTCCTCAAAAGGATGCAAAAATTCATACGCATACCCCTCCTCCAATTTCTCCGGACGAAAAATGAAGTAATCCTGAAACAAAAGCGTGCTGATGTTGCCAATAAGCAGCAAAACCAAAAAAAGAAAGAGGAGGTAGAGTGTGAAGGTCATGGATGTTTTATCACAAAAGCAAAAAATACCACAAGGGCAAAAAGACCGCATCCTCTTTTTGCCTTATGCTGCCGTATTCTTCGGATACAAAAATAGCGTAGCGGTGTTTGATCTTGCTTTTCTTCGTTTGGCGCAGGCTTTTGGCACCGGTGCTGATTTCCAGCAAAACGGGGGTCTGGTGCGTTTCGATGACCAGGTCGGGATTGCTATGTCGGGTGGAAGATGCAAAAGAGATGATGCTCTCGGGTAAAATGCGTTTGAGGTACATGACGACCAGGTCTTCTAACAGTTGGGCTTTGAATGGCTCTTCAAGCCTTCTCCCGTAAATTTGGCTGAGCAGTGTGCGACGCAGGGAAGGCGACATGAAAAAGGCCTTTTTGTTTTTGAGGATGCGGCTGTCCTGCCCGCCGAAAGGGAAAAGCAGGTGGATGAGCTCGGCCTGATGCAGGGCTTGAATCAGCGCTTCGGTTTCACTTTTTTTCAAACCAATCAAGCCGCTGAGCTTTTCCGGATTGATCTCATCGGAAGCAGCGAGGCGCAGCAACAGACGCTCAGCTCTGGAAGTGAGGAGAAAGGGGTCTTCGAGCAAATGAAGCTTTGGGAGGTCTTCATAAACGACCCGCTTGATGAGGGTGAAAAGCTCATCCAAAATGGCGTACTTATCTTCGTGCATGAGAAAACCCGGGATATTCTTAAAACTGATGTACTCCCAAACGATGCTTTTCAGACTTGGGGCGCCCTCTATTTGCTCTTTGAGCCTACCGGCTTTTCTCCAATATTCCTCTATGCTGTTTTCGCCGTATTTGAGTTTTTCCACCTGCTGCATGACCTCTTCGGCAGTGGTGCTGAAGAAGAGGGCTTCTTTGAGCTCCTGCGCCAGGCCCGGGCAGGGATAGAGCTCTTCCTTGAATTGCTCCATGCGGGTTTTTGCGAGGAAAAACTCGGTAAATTTAAAAGGAAAAACTCTCTCCGTGTGCATACGCCGGGCCAGGTCGGCCGATTGATGGAGCAGCAGTGCAGAGGAGCCGGTACATACGACAAACACATTGGGTGCTTCGTCGTACAGAATTTTGAGCGCTTTGCTCCAGCGGGGATCGTCCTGCACTTCATCTATGAGCAAGACGAGGGACTTTTTGCATCCGCTAAAAGAAGTTTTCAGGATATGGGTTTCAAAAGCCTCCAGCGCTTCCCGAAGTGAGACGCCTAAGTCGTTGAGGATATTGACGTTGAAGAAAAAAACTTCCCGCGTAATGTGTTCATGGATGTACTCTGCGAGATGCCAGAGCAGAGTGGTTTTTCCCGTACCCCGCAGGCCTGCCAGGGCAATCATGCGCGGCTCGCTGCCTTTGTGAAAAAACCCATCGGCGTATTTTCTGAGCAGCACAAACATGTTGCGAGCCGGAAACTTCACCCCTGTAATGGAATGCCTGAGCCGGCTCTGCATGTACTCCGTGTCCAGGCGCGTGCCTTCGAGAAAATACAGAAGTTGTTCGTCCATGATGGACAAAAGTAATGGTTCAACCCGAGATGCCCAAGTTTTCTCTCCTTTCTTAGCAAAAAAAGTTGCAATTTTGCGCCGTCTTAGCAAAGGCTGCCTGCGCCGGAGGAAATCCGCTCGCAGCACTGCCTTGCGGAACCGACTTTTGAAAACAATAAAAAACGCCATTATGAAAACGAAGAAGCGCGTATTGGGCTTGGGCAATGCCTTCCCAAAATTTGAGAAAACAGCTGTGGTTTCTATGGAACCCGGCAAAGAATTTGCCACCATCAGCTCTGAAGATTTAAAAGGTAAGTGGTTTGTGATGTTCTGGTGGCCCAAGGATTTCACTTTTGTCTGCCCCACCGAAATTGAATCCTTCAACAACAATTACGAAGAATTTGCCAAGCGCGATGCCGTGCTGTTGGGTGCCTCTACGGATTCGGAATTCGTACACCTCGCCTGGCGCCGCGACCACCCGGGACTGAATAAGCTGCAATTTCCCATGATTGCGGATACCTCTAAGTCCCTCGCCAACGAATTGGGCATACTGGAGCCCACCGAAGGCATCGCCTATCGCGCCACCTTCATCGTGGACCCCGAAGGCATCATCCGCTGGGCAAACCTCAACGACCTGAGCGTGGGCCGCAATGTACACGAAGTCATCCGCGTGCTGGAAGCCCTGCAAACCGGCGAGCTTACCCCCTGCGACTGGGAACCCGGGCAGCCGACTTTGCAAGTGTAAACCCTGGCACGCTGCGTCTGCCTGTTTTGCATTTTGCCAAAAAGACGTATTTTTGCAGATGTTTAGCCTGATTGGGTTTAAACAATGGGCCTATACCAAAAGCCCGCGTGTTCTTTGAAAAACAGCTTATCAGGTTGACCAGCTTAAACCCGCGTCATCCGTGTCATCTGCGTTCTATTATGTCACTATTGGTCACCGTCAATGCCAATAATAGAACGCGGATTTACGCGGGTGCAGCGGATTATCGCGGATTTAACCGGTTCAATTTGATAAGCTGTTTTCCAAAGGAGGCGGGAGGCCTCATGAGATATGTCCAAAATAGTATAGGACTACTTAGACCCAATCAGGGCACAGGTCCCATAGCTCAGTTGGTTAGAGCAACTGACTCATAATCAGTAGGTCGCAGGTTCAAGTCCTGCTGGGACCACCCGGAAAAGAGCGCCGCCTCCATCAGGAGCGGCGCTCTTTTGCTCTCAAAAGCCCGAGTCATTTTCGCTAACTTTGCCCTGCATCTCCAGGCAAACAACAGAGTTTGGAGAGCTGTTAATCCAGGCTGCATGAATCTCGCACAAGTCATCGGACAAAAGGAAGCCAAAGAAAGCCTGCGCCGCATGTACGCAGAAGGGCGCGTGCCGCATGCCTTGCTCCTCGAAGGACCTGCCGGCAGCGGCAAGCTGCCTCTGGCTCTGGCTTTTGCCTCCTACCTCTTGTGCGAAGCGCCCAAAGACGGAGACAGCTGCGGCCAATGCCGGGCCTGCCGCAAGACAATGGAGCACGTGCATCCCGACCTGCACTTCAGTTTTCCGGTGGTAGGAGCCAAAGTAACCAGCGATGAGTACCTGCCCGCCTGGCGGGAGGCGCTGAAAACCACGCCTTACATGGATTTGCACCACTGGCTGCAGACCATAGGCGCCGAAAACAAACAGGGCAACATCAACAAGGAAGAGTGTGTGCTCATTGCCCGCAAACTCAGCTTTCAGCCCTATGAGAGCGACAAAAAGGTGATGATCATCTGGATGGCCGAGGCCCTCGGCAAGGAAGGCAACCGCCTGCTCAAGCTCATCGAAGAACCACCTCACAACACTCACTTCATCCTCGTCAGCGAAGAGCCGGAGGCCATTTTGCCGACCATCCTCTCGCGCTGCCAGCGGCTGCGCCTCGCGCGCATCTCCGAAGAAGAACTCGCCGGCGCACTACAGGCTCAGGGTCTTCCGCCTGAGCGTGCTTCCGAAATAGCAGTCTTGGCAGAAGGAAATTTTCGCTTAGCTTTGCAGTGGAGTTCGGAGGCCGATGAGGAAGAAGGGCAGCTCTTCGTGGATTGGCTGCGCAAATGCTACCTCGGCAAGGCCGACGAGCTGGTCGAGTGGTCCGAAAAACTGGCAGCGCTCGGGCGCGAACGGCAAAAGCACCTGCTGCAATACGGCTTGCAATTCATCCAGCAAATGATGCACTGGCGCATGAGCCGGGGACAAATGCCCATCCGCCTGCGCGAAAAACAACGCCTCGCTGCCGAAAAATTGGCTTCCCGCCTGGCCTTTCGGCAAATGGAGCAAGTCTCAGAACTGCTCGGCCAAAGCATAAGCGGCATTCAGAGGAATGCCTATGCCAAAGTGCTCTTTTTGGACGCATCCCTGAAGATGCACAAAATGATCAGGTAAACCCGTGTGAGGCCCGCCCCACACATTTATTTTAGCAAAATCTGCAGAGACTTGTGCCGCCGCCGGGCTCTGCATCAACATATACGACATGAGTTGTTTGGGTTGTAGTGTAAAGACCAAAGACGGCATGCCCCTCGGCTGCCGGCAAAATGGCAACTGCAACAGCGGTTGCAATCGCCTGAATACTTTCGACTGGCTGAGCCTGCAAGACATCACCGACGTCCGGGACGATGGCATCGTCGAAATCAGCTTTCACAATGGCATGCGCAAAGGCTTCTACCTGCGCCCGGCCAAAGTAGAAGCCTTTACCGGCGATTGGGTCGTGGTCGAAACAGATACAGGCCGCGACATCGGCTGTATTACCCTCTCCGGAGAGCTGGTCGGCCTGCAAATGCGCAAGAAAAAAGTCTCCCCCGAGCGCGTCAAGCACAAAATCATACGCAAAGCCTCAGAGCGCGATCGCGAAATCCTGCAGGAAGCCCGCGATTTGGAAAAACCCACGCTGGTCAAAGCCCGCGTCATCGCCCGCTCCCTCGGCCTGGAAATGAAGATCGGCGCCGTAGAATACCAGGCCGACAAACGCAAAGCCACTTTCTACTACACCGCCGACGGCCGCGTGGATTTTCGCGAACTGATACGCCACTATGCCCGCGAATTTCGCGTCAAAATAGAAATGCGGCAAATCGGCTCGCGCCAGGAAGCAGGCCTCATCGGAGGCATAGGCGTCTGTGGCCGCGAACTCTGCTGCTCCACCTGGCTGACGAGCTTTAAATCCGTTACCACCGCAGCAGCACGCTACCAAAATCTGGCCATCAACCAGGCCAAACTCTCCGGCCAGTGCGGCCGCCTCAAGTGCTGCCTGAACTACGAGTTGGATACCTACATGGAAGCTCTCAAGGACTTCCCCAAAAATGCCGACAAGCTCAAAACCAAACAGGGTATAGCCGTCCTCTTCAAAATGGACATCTTCGAAGGCCTCATGTATTACTCCTATGCCAACAGCAAAGTGCCCGGACAAATCTACACCCTGCCCATCGAGCGCGTCAGGGAAATCAAGGAAATGAACAAAGCCGGCGAATTGCCCGAAGACCTCATGGCCTACGTACTCGAAATCGAAGAACCTGAAGAAGAAGAAATCGGCTTCGACAGCGTCAACGAAGTCGTAGAACTGCCCATGGAAGAACGCCGCAAAAAACGCCGCCGCTCCAAAGGACGCAAAAAACAGAGCCGGCAAGCAGGCGACAAACAGCAGGACAAACAAAAGCAAAACAACAAGAACCGAAGAAACAGAGGCAAAAAATCCGGCAAATCGGATGGGCCTCAAAAACGCAGCGATGCCAATGAGCCAAAGAAGACAGATAAGCCTTCCGGCAAATCCAAAAAACGCTCAAACCGCAATCGCCGCAACCGCAGAAACAAACCTCCCAAAGACAAAAAATAAACGAGCTCTGCATATCCTTTCGCCCTTTTGCGAAAGCGACGCGCAGCTTGCACCCTCAAATCACTGAACATGCAGAAATTCGATTTGCTGATCATCGGCTCCGGCCCCGGCGGATATGTGGCTGCCATACGGGCCGCTCAACTGGGCATGAAAACAGCCCTGGTAGAACGCTACAACACCCTCGGCGGCACCTGCCTGAACGTGGGATGCATACCCTCCAAAGCGCTCTTAGACTCCTCGGAGCACTACTATCAGGCGCGCACGGAATTTGCAGAACACGGCATCAACACCGGCTCTTTAAAAATGGACCTGGCCCAAATGGTCGCCCGCAAAAACAGCGTGGTCGAGCAGACCGTCGGCGGCATTGACTACCTGATGAAGAAGAACAAGGTAGAGGTGTTTCACGGCCACGGCAGCTTTGAAGACAGCAAGACGGTACGCATTTCCCGAAAGGGTGAAGAAGACCTGCTCCTCAGCGCCGAAAACATCATCATCGCCACCGGCTCCAAACCCAAAGTGCCGCCGGCTTTCGAATACGACAAAAAGCGCATCATCACCTCTACCGAGGCCCTTCAACTGACGAAGCTGCCCAAAAGCATGCTCATCATCGGGGCCGGCGTGATTGGCCTGGAACTGGGCTCGGTCTTCTCCCGCCTCGGCACAGAAGTTACCGTAGTGGAATACTTAGAACGCGCTTTGCCCACCATGGACAAAGATTGCAGCAAGGAAATTTTGAGGCCGTTGAAGAAGATGGGCATGAAATTCCTCTTCAAACACCAGGTCAACAGCGCAAAAACACAGCGCAACAAAGCCGTCATCAATCTGCAAAAACGGGATGGAGGCGAGCCGTTCGAACTCAAGGCCGATTACTGCCTCGTGGCCATCGGGAGACGCCCCTATACAGACGGGCTGCATTTGGCGAAAGCCGGATTAAAAACCGATGAAAAGGGTTTCATCCCCGTCAATGAACGCCTACAAACGGCACAGCCGCACATCTATGCCCTCGGTGACGTCATTGGAGGAGCCATGTTGGCACACAAGGCCGAAGAAGAGGGCATCTTCGTGGTCGAGCAATTGGCCGGCCAAAAGCCCGCCATGCACTACCGGCTCATCCCCTCGGTGGTTTATACCTGGCCGGAAGTGGCCTCCGTGGGCTATACCGAAGAGGAGTTGAAAGCCGAAGGCCGCGCTTACAAAACGGGGAAATTCCCCTTCCGCGCTCTGGGCCGCGCACGTGCCAGCGGCGACTTAGACGGCATGGTGAAAGTGCTGGCCGATGAAAAAACCGACGAGCTTTTGGGCATTCACATCGTGGGCGCCCGCGCTGCCGACCTCATCGCCATGGCCGTAGCCCTGCTGGAGTACCGGGCCTCTGCCGAAGATGCCGCCCGCATCTGTTATGCGCATCCGACCTTCGCCGAAGCTGTTAAAGAGGCCATGCTGGACGCCACGGAAAAGCGGCCCCTGCACATCTGAGATGAAGTCTTTGTTAATTTCTATGTGCATGCGTTTTTGCTTGCGAAACAGCCCTACCTTTGAAGCATGAAAATCATAGACAAACAGAGCACAAAAATCGTCAGCACCCTGGGGCCGGCCTCGACCTCCGAGGAAGTCATGAGACAGTTGGTCACTGAGGGGGTAGATATGTTTCGCCTGAACTTCTCGCATGGCGATTACGCAACACACCTCAACAGCATTCGCCTGATTGACAAAATCAACGCAGAGCTGGGCACGCATGTGGGCATTATCGCCGACCTGCAAGGGCCTAAGTTGCGCGTGGGCAAAATGCCCGAAGAAGGGCTGCTCCTGGAAAAGGGGCAAAAAGTCGTTTTCACCAACATAGATGAGGGCACAGGCAGGCATGAAGCCATTTACATGAGCTACGAAGACTTCGCCGGCGATGTCAAAAAAGGAGAGAAAGTACTGCTGGATGACGGCAAACTCATTCTGAAAGTACTGTCCACCAATGGAAAAGACAAGGTAGAACTGGAGGTGGTCGCCGGAGGCCGCCTGTACTCCAACAAGGGTGTCAACCTGCCGAATACGCGGGTTTCACTTCCCTGCCTGACCGAAAAAGACCTGAAAGACCTCGATTTCATCCTCGAACAGCCGGTGCATTGGATTGCACTTTCCTTTGTGCGCGCTGCCGATGATGTAAAGGAGTTAAAAAAATTGATCGCAGATAAGGGCCATGCCGCCAAAGTCATTGCCAAAATCGAAAAAGCCGAGGCACTTTCCAACATCAACGACATCATCAAAGCTTCGGATGGCATTATGATCGCCCGCGGCGATTTGGGCATTGAGGTACCCATGGAGCGCCTGCCGGCCCTGCAAAAGCGCATCATCCGCAAATGCCGCGACAAAGCCCGCCCCGTAGTGGTAGCTACGCAAATGATGGAGAGCATGATGACCAACCCCACCCCCACACGGGCAGAAGTAACCGACGTGGCCAATGCCGTCCTCGACGGCACCGATGCCGTCATGCTCAGCGGAGAAACGGCCGTAGGCAAATACCCCATAGAAGTGGTGCGAACCATGAATCGCATCCTGGACGAAGCCGAGGCCTTCAATGCAGGCATAGCCCCCTACCGCCCGAAGCCCGACAAAAAATCCAAGACTTTTCTGTCTGATGTAATCTGCTATCGCGCCGTCAAAACAGCCGAAGACGTCAAAGCCAAAGGCATCATCGGCCTGACGGTCTCGGGCTATACGGCCTTCACCGTCTCCAGCTACCGGCCGCAAATGAAGATTTACATCTTTTCGTCAGAAAAGCACATGCTCTCCACACTCAACCTGGTGTGGGGCGTTCGTTGTTTCTTCTACGACAAAATGACCACTACGGATGAGACCTTCGAGGATTTACAAAACATCCTGAAAAAGGCCGGAAAAATTCACAAAGGAGATGTCATCGTCAATACCGCCTCCATGCCCATTTACCGCCGCCTGCGCACAAATATGCTAAAGGTGAGTGTGGTCGAGTAGGGTGGGCTTCAGCCCGCCTTCAGCTCAGCGGGCTTTAGCCCGCTAAACCATATTAAACCAAAACCCAAAACCCATGGAAAAAATTTTAAAATTCAAAACCAACATCAACTGCGGCAGCTGCGTGCGTGCCGTAAAAGGCTTTCTCGCCGAAGTACCCCACGTAAGCAAGTGGGAAGTTGATACAGAACATCCCGATAAGATTTTGACCGTGCATGGCACCGAGGCGCTGCGTGCCGAAGATGTGGTGGCTGCTGTGGAGGAAGCGGGGTACCAGGCGCGAAGCGCCTGATGTGGAGCCTTCGGCTCTAATGTGGACGCTTCGCGTCTAATGTGGAACGCAAGCGTTCTAATGTGATTTTACGCTTGCTTCGCATCGCGTAGCCCTATACAATTACGCGATGCGAAGCGAGCGTAAAATCACATTAGAACGCTTGCGCCTGCCTGCCGCGGCAGCAGGCAGGTTCCACATTAGGGCCGCAGGCCCCACATTAGAGC
>WGBN01000003.1 GCA_015494245.1 Saprospiraceae bacterium
GTACCAGCAAGGGGGTTATACCTGCATCCAGGATTTGCCGCCTACCATCAACGTCTGCTTCCGGGCTTTTGAAAACGACGGGCTGCTGCCCTGCGACATCACCCCCGATTGCGAAGAAACCATTTGCATGGACTTCCCCCTGCCGGTCTCGGGCAGCGGCAACTACACCCTCAGCCTGCCCTCGGGACTGTCTTCGGGCGGGCAGGTGGACTTCACCATAGATATTACAGGAACCTTCCTCAACCCCCTCAACGACGACATTTGCCAGGCCATAGACCTCGGCACCCTCATAGCAGGCCAGGGCCTCGGCAACCCCACTACAGATGTCTATCACAACTTCTGCGCCACGGCCATCAATGAGCCCGACCCGGGATTGGACGGCGCCTACTGGAGCAACAACTTCGGCGTCTGGTTTACCTTCACCACCGGGCCGGACCCCGTCAATTACGCTCACCTCACTACGCTCAGCGACCCGCAAAACAACGGCGACCCCATCAACCTCCAAATCGCCGTCTATCAGCCCACCGGCGCCTGCGACGAGCCCATGACCCTCATCGCCGAATCCTTTGACGGCGCCGACTGGGACGAAGACCTCATCTTTCACTGCTTAGAGCCCAACACCACCTACTACATCCTCGTGGACGGAGCCGACTTCTCGCCCGAAGAGCGCGAAGGCTATTTCGGCATCGGCCTCACCTCCGAAATCGTACAGGAAGCCCCCGACGAAGCCTGCGATGCCGAAGAGCTCGGCGCCGTGCCCGAAGGCGGCAGCGTCAGCACTTCCGACTGGCGCTCGAACTACTGCGCCACCAGCGTCAACGACCCCTATATCGCCAATTTCTATCCCCAAAAAACAGTCTGGTTTTCCTTTACGCCCCCGCCTTCCGGGCATGTACTCATCGAAACCTTTAGCGACGACCCGCCTCCCAGCGGCTTAGACGAAATCGGCTCCCAAATCTCCGCCTACTGGTCCACCAGCAATACCTGTGCCGGCATTTTTATCTACCTCGACTCCTCCTACGACCCCAACAACGGCAAAGACGAAAGCTTAGAACTCCACTGCCTCGACGAAAACCGCACCTACTGGGTGCTCGTGGACGGCGATGGCGATGTGGATGGACGCTTCTCCGTTACCATCACCGATATGGGCGATGAAAGCTCCTATTTTCAACAAGAAGTCTCCATCTGCGCAAGCGAAACCTTTAGCGTGGGCAGCAGCATCTACGACTCCACCGGCATGTACATGGATACCCTCCTCCTGCCCTCCGGCTGCGACAGCATAGTCGAAACCCAGCTCACCGTGCTCGAACCCGTGCAAGTCAGCTATCAACTCGACGGCCTGGCCGACGGCCTCAACCTCGGTGGCGGACAAGCCTCCGCCTCGGCTACCGGCGGCACGGGCAATTTCACTTTCTACTGGAGCAATAGCGAGACGGGCGCTTCCGCAAATGACCTTACGGGCGGCCAAACCATCTGCGTGGTGGCCGAAGACGACATCGGCTGCTCCGACGATACCTGCTTCTTCATGCCCTATCAGGCCGAAATCATTCCCAGCCTCAGCGTGGACAGCGTGAGCTGCTACGGCGAAAGCAATGGAGCCATCACCTTCTCGGTCTCCGGAGGCATTGAGCCTTATACCTTCGACTGGCTCTTCGTGCAGGGAGGCAGCACAGGCGCAGGCGACATACCGGGAGATGATACGCTTCGCACGCTCACGGATTTGCCGGCAGGCGACTACCAAATACACGTCTCCGATGGCTGGAACGACACCACCTTTACCGTAAGCGTCCATGAACCGCCCCTCTTAGAATTTCAGGTGCTGTCCATAGCCGACCCGGTTTGCTTCGGAGAATGCTCCGGCAGCATCCAGATACAAGCGAGTGGCGGCACGCCCCCCTACAGCTTCCTCTGGGACGGCTCTTCAAGCACGGACGGCAACCTCAGCGATCTCTGCGCCGGACATTACGGCATGACCATTGTGGACGCCAACAACTGCACCGCCACCGGCGCTTTCGAGCTGAATGACCCGCCGGAATTCACCGTGGAAATCAGCGAGACCCAGGCCATCAGTTGCTTCGGCGGCTCAAATGGCATCCTCACAGCTACGACCAGTGAGCCCGCCACCACCGTAGGTTGGAGCACAGGCGATGAGGGCCTGATGATCGAAAATTTGCCGCAAGGCAGCTATTCCGTCACAGCCACCAACGCCAACGGCTGCACGGCCACAGCCACCTGGCTGCTCGAAGGCCCCTCCGAAGCCCTGACCGTAAACCTCGAAGTCCTCCAGCCCATCAGCTGCAACGGAGAAGAAGACGGCGTCCTCATCGCCAACGTCAGCGGCCCGGGCAACGAACTGCACTACACCTGGTCCGTACCCGCAGCCGACCAGGCCACGCTCGACCAGCTCGGAGCCGGCTCCTATGCCGTTACCGTCGAAAACGAAACGGGCTGCACAGCAGAAGCACAAATCGAACTCACCCAGCCCGCCCCCCTGCAAGCCGAGTGGGAAGTCAAAGACGTCAATTGCCCCGAAGGCCTGCAAAGCGGCGCCATCTCCCTGACCAACATCCAGGGCGGCACCGAACCCTACCTCTACGCCCTCAACGGCCAGGCCTTTAGCGAAGATACCCTGTTCGACCAACTCGCCGCAGGCTCCTATACCGTCGCCGTACAAGACGCTCAGGGCTGTACGGTCGAATATGCCTTAGACGTGTTGTCTCCCGTCTTACCCACCGTCAGCCTCGGCGGAGATCAAAAAATCACACTTGGAGAAGAACTGTTTCTGAATGCCGAAACAAACCTCGACGACCTGGTCTATACCTGGACCATGCCCTACGCCTACGAATGCCAAAGCACTGTTTGCAACGAGGTCTTCACCCAGCCTTTAACCTCCGGCCAGGTCTCAATAACAGTGGTTGACACGAGTACGCTCTGCTCTGCCACAGATGTCATTTTCATAGAAGTGGATAAGAACCGGCACGTATATCTGCCCAATGCCTTCTCCCCCAACGGCGACGGCCTCAACGACAGCTTTGGCGTTTTCGGCGGCTCCGACGTGCTTCAGATACGCAGCATGAGGATTTTCGATCGCTATGGCGGGCTGATTTTCGAGGCCGAAAACTTCATGCCGGGCGATCCCCTCTTTGCCTGGAATGGTTATTGGCAGGGGCACCCCGCTCCCGCCGGCGTGTACGTCTATGTGGTGGACATCCAATTTGTGGACGGCTCCGCGGAGGTCTTCAAGGGCGATCTGACGCTGGTGCGATAAATGCCTTGCAAGCCGGCCGTCCATTGTCGCCGTTTTTTCTTTTCTTTGTGCCTCTGTCGTTTCTAAACTCGTGCACATGCCCTTTGAGTACTTTATAGCGAGCCGCGTGGCAGCCTCCGGGCAGCAGTCTTTTTCGCGGGTGATCATCCGGCTGGCGGTCATTGCCATAGCGCTGTGTACGGCAGTGATGATCCTTGCCACGGCGCTGATTGCCGGCTTCAAGCATCAGATCAGTGAAAAGATGTTTGGCTTCTGGGGGCACATTCACATTACTTCAGCAGACGTGTCGGGCACCATGCTCGAGCAGGTACCCATCAGCATCAAACAGGATTTTTATCCGGACCTGCAGCTGCCGGAAAAGCTGGGCTATTACGAAGAGCGCAGGTTTTTGGGATTTCCTCTGCCTTTCGGCAAACGCGAAAAAGGACTTAGGGGCAAGATCGAGCACATACAGGTTTTTGCCCTGAAACCCGGCATCATCAAAACCAAAGACGAGCTGGAGGGCATCATCCTCAAAGGCATAGGGCCGGATTTTCGCTGGGACTTCATGGACCAATACCTCAAAGAGGGCGAGCACTTAGAACTGTCCGACAGCACGGCGTCCTCCGGCATCCTCATCTCCGAGCAAACGGCCAAACGCCTGCACTTAAAAACAGGCGATAAGCTGATCGTACACTTCGTCAAACACGGCAAACAACTGAAGCGCGCCTTTCGCGTAAAGGGACTTTTCCGCACCGGACTGGAAGAATACGACAAGCAATTCGCCCTGGTCGATATCCGCAAAATTCAGCAATTGCAGGGCTGGGAGCCCGACCAGGTGGGCGGCTTTGAGGTCTTTGTGGATGACCTCAGCGATCTGGAGATGATTGCCAACTACATCTATGGCGAAGTGCTTCCTCCCGATTTGTATGCAGAGACCATACGCGAAAAGTTTCCCCAAATCTTCGAATGGCTCAGCCTGCAAGACATCAATGAAGTCGTCATTCTGACGCTGATGCTGGTAGTCGGCATCATCAACATGATCACGGCCCTGCTCATCCTCATCCTCGAACGCACGCGCATGATCGGCATCCTCAAAGCCATGGGCAGCACGGACTGGAGCATCCGCAAAATATTCCTCTATTATGCCGGCTACATCATCGTCCTGGGCCTCTTCTGGGGCAACCTCATCGGGCTGGGACTGGGCTGGCTGCAACAGCGCTTCGGGCTTATCCGGCTGTCTGAAGAGAGCTACTACCTCTCTACGGCTCCCATAGAGTTTAATTTTGCTGCCATCCTCGGCATCAATCTGCTGACGCTGGCTGTTACCCTGCTTTTCCTCATCATCCCCTCCTATCTCGTTACGCGCATTACGCCTGTGCAGGCTATACGGTTTGAGTGAAGCCGGCCCCTGCTTCCGGATGCTTTAGGCTTTTTTTGAGCCATCTTTGTCACAATGGTTCATTAAGTTTTTTGGCTACCTGTCTCCTTTGGAAAACAGATTGTCAAGTTGAACTGGCTTAAAAATCCGCGAAAACCCGCGTCATCCGCGTCATCTGTCAGGCTGAGCCTGCCGAAGCCCGCGTTCTATCACGTCCCTATTGGCTATCTCCCGAGCCGGCCCCATAGGA
>WGBN01000004.1 GCA_015494245.1 Saprospiraceae bacterium
GTTGAGTCTGTTGGATCTGAAAGAGCGCATTTTGTCGGATAAGGTCTTAAAAGAATTGTTTGAGCATGAGTCTGCTGACATCCTGCTTGCCTGGCGAAGAGGGGTGAAGCCCCATTTCTTTGCTTTGGTTGAAGAGCACATCAACCGTTATGGCGATCGCACCCTGGCAGAGTTAAAATTGGAAACGCCTTCTTTTACGGACCATCCGGAATTGTTTTTAGACTTGCTCAAAAATCAACTCCAATCCGGTCTGAGCCGTTTTGCATTTGCCGAAAGGCGAAGTACACTGGCCCGTAAGGCCGAAGCCATCGTGCGCTCTCGCTTGCCCTATCCGCGGCTTCGTCGCTTTTTCTTTGAGTGGGTACGGCGAATGGCCCGCTATGGATTGAAGAATCGGGAAAACATGCGTTTTTGCCGTACTAGAGCTTATGGCGTTGTCAAGCGAATTTTCAGACAGTTGGGTGAACAGATGGTACAGGCCGGCATCATTCATTGTGCTGAAGATGTGTTTTATTTGTCTCAAAGCGATTTGGAAAATTTCTGTCTTGGACGCCTGAAGACATCTCAAAAAGAGCGTGTACAGAAATTGAAGGAGCTGTATCGCTCTTATTCGAGTTTGAATCCACCCAATCGGGTCATGTATGTAGGCGATGAACCGCCCCCTTTGCGAGGTGATTTGAGCGAAAAAACGGAGGCCGGAGGGCAGTTGCAGGGTACAGGTGTTTCGGGCGGACTTGTGAGGGGCGAGGCGGTGGTCATCACAGAGCCTTGCCCGCAACAGGATGTGCGCGGAAAAATCCTGGTCTCGCGCATGACGGACCCCGGCTGGGTCTTTCTGATGATGCAGGCCAAAGGGCTTGTTTGCGAGAAGGGGTCCTTGCTTTCCCATGCAGCTATTGTAGGTAGAGAACTGGGCATTCCCGTGGTCGTTGGCGTACAGGGAGCTACACAAATTTTTAAAAATGGAGATGTGTTGGAGATGGATGGAAAGTCAGGCAATGTTGCCATGATAGAATCTAACACTGACTAAACATTAATGATTATGAAAGCATATCCCATAGTCCCGGGTCGGGGTTTGAATGTTGAAGAAGCCCGTCTCAGGCGCTTGCATTTTTTGTCGGAGCGTGGAATTAAAATACCTCGGATCGTTCAATCGGATTTAACGCCTGAAGAAATTCGGGGGAATATTGAATCTTTTATAGGCTCAGTGGAAATCCCCCTCGGTTTGGCCGGCCCTTTGCTGATGCAGACGGAAGGGGCGCCGGAGGAGTATGTGTTTGCGCCGGTGGGTACACTGGAAGGCGCTTTACTGGCCAGCATGAATAGAGGGGCTAAAGCCGTAAGCCTCAGCGGAGGTTTTGAGGCTTTTGTGTTGAGGCAGCGAATGAGCAGAGGCCCCATGTTTATTTTTGAGAATCTCAGAAGCTGCCTGAAGTTTAAGACCTGGGTAGAGGCCCATTTTTTGGAAATCAAAGAGCGAGTCGAAAAATACTCGAACCACGCCCGCCTGATTCAGCTCGAACCGCATCTTGCAGGTCGTGCAGTGCATCTGAAGTTCGTTTATACTACCGGCGATGCCGCCGGGCAAAACATGACTACTTCATGTACGGCTCCCGTGATTCACTGGATGCGGGATGCCTTTTATGAGGCATCGGGCATAGCCCCTCTGCAATATCTGATTGAGGGCAATACTTCATCCGACAAAAAGGTTTCTGCCTGGTCTGTCAGTCAGGGCAGGGGAGTGCAAGTCGTTGCAGAATGCGTGTTGGAAGATGCCGTTTTACAAAAAATTCTTCGCGTATCTGCGGAGGATATGCTGGAGGCCCTTTGGCAATCACAGAGCATGAGTCGCTTGGATGGAATGCTCGGCTACAACATCAATGTAGCCAATGCGCTGGCCGGCATTTTTGTAGCTACCGGTCAGGATCTGGCCTGCATACATGAGTCGGGCGTGGGCATTTTGCACATGGAAAAAACAGAAGGCGGCTTGTACTGCAACTTGCAGTTGCCTGCCCTGGTAGTGGGTACGGTGGGTGGAGGCACGCATCTGTCGAAGCAGCGGGAAGCCCTGGAGATGATGGGCTGTTATGGAAAGGGTAAAGTGGAGCGCTTTGCAAAAATTATCGCGGGCTTTGCCCTCGCTCTGGAGCTCTCTACCTTTGCCGCCATCGTAGGCGGGCAGTTTGCGAAAGCGCACGAAAAGCTGGGTAGAAATAAACCCGTCCGCTGGCTGTTAAAAGCGGAGATGGACGATGACTTTATCCGGAAAAATTTGAAGCTTCAGTACCGGCAGCACTTTAAGGGCATTTTACCCTCCTCAAGTTTTTCTGTGGACAATGGAATCATCATCAATCTGACAGGGCGGGTGAGCCGGAAGGTCATTGGTTTTTCTTCTTACCGCTTGCTCTTTGAGCGGGCCGGGCGGGAAGAAGCTTTTCCCGTTTTACTAAAAAGCAAACCTTTGGACAGAGAGGTCTTTCAAGGCCTGCACTTCATGGCTGCAGCCATAGACCCGCAATTGGCTGATTTGATTTCTTCGCATAGCGAAGATCTGGAATTCAGACACTCGCATTGGAAGGAGCTTTTGCTGTATCGCTTTTTGGATGAGCGGGCTGTGCGTAGCATTCCCTTGTTTTATGGCAGTTATGTGCAGGAAAAGAGGGAGATTTATACTCTGCTCATGGAGTTGCTGGAAGAGGATAAAATGCGCATTTTTAATGCGGAAAACGAACCGCAGCGCTGGACACAGCCGGCCATCCGCAAGGCCATCGAAGCTATTTGCGACTTGCATGAACTTTTTGCAGATTTAGACAGCAGTCATGAGCTTTTTCGCTTTGTTCGGGAGTTCGATCCGGCAAAGGCGCAGCCGCTTTATCTTCGCTTTGCAGAGCTGGTTGAAAAAGAGTATGCCGATACCCCTTATGCCGTACAGGCCGCCCGCATGCCCGAAGAAGTGTATGCCTTGCCGGCCCTGCGGCGTGAAATAGAGGATTTGCCCCGGACGATTATCCACAACGATTTTAACCCTCGAAACGTGGCTCTGCGGAAGAACGGTGAAATTTGCATATACGATTGGGAACTGGCCGTGTGGGATTTTCCGCAAAGAGATGTGGTGGAATTTTTGAGTTTTGTATTGCCACAGGGTTTTCATGCGGAATTGTTTTTTGATTATCTGAAGTACCACCATCAATTGCAGGGCAGGAGAATCTCCTGGAGTCGTTGGAAACGTGCTTGCCTGTACGCTGTTAAGTCGTTTTTGGTAACGCGGGTTTCTTTTTATCTGCTCGGCAAGATTCTGATGGATTATCCCTTTGCGGAGCGCATTTTTGTCAATGCCTGCAGGATGATTGACTTGTTGGAAGTAGAAGAAAAGGTGCCCGAAGAAAATTCCGTAGTATGAGTATTTGGGTCTATGGCATGTATGTTTTCATCCCGCTGATTGTGAGCAATGTGCTGCACATGTTGGTGGTTAAGAAGGCCTGCTTTGCAGGCCTGGCCCTGCCCGTTTCTGCAAATTTGTTTGGCAGCAACAAGACCTGGCGTGGACTGCTGCTGGTACCCTTGCTCAATGCCTTTTTCTTTACAGGCTTGAATGTTTTTCTGTCTGCCTTTTCATGGGGTGCAAGTCTTGGCTATGGCTTTCTGCTGGGATTGGCTTATGTGCTGTTTGAATTGCCCAACTCTTTTTTGAAGCGGCGGCTTGGTATTCCGCCGGGAGCGCGCCCTCAGCGGCATGCTTTTTGGTTTGCTGTGCTGGATAAGTCCGATTCGGCCTTTGGCGTCGTTTTGCTGAGTGCTTTTCTCTTTGGCTTTGGCATACAGCAATTCTTGGTTTTATTTCTGACTGCGGTTGCCGTTCACGCATTTTTTTCCGGCTTGCTGGTGCTGCTTGGTATTAAAAAGAATTTTTGAAGGACAATGTTCATTAAGTTTTTGGGTAGCCTCCATCATGAGGCCTGCCCGTTGGTGGATGAGCGAGGCCGAACTCGCCCCCGACCCCTGAAGGGGCGCCCGCCCGCCTCTTTTCGGAGCCAGGGTAGTCAAGGTGGACCAACTAAAACCCGCGGAAACCCGCACAATCCGCGTCATCTGTCAGACTGAGCTTGCCGAAGTCCGCGTTCTATCACGTCCCTATTGGCTATCTCCCGAGCCGGCCCCATAGGA
>WGBN01000005.1 GCA_015494245.1 Saprospiraceae bacterium
ACAGGTCTCCCAATAGGCGCTGTCGGGTTGATTGGCGTAGGCGCGCAGCAGTTTGAAGTGAGGGGCGTGTTGGTTGGTGAGCAGATAGAAGCTGTTGCCCCGCGTACCGGCTACTTGAAATTGTGCGGGGCTGTCTTGCACGAGGATGGAGAACTCCAGGCTGCTGTCTTTTTTGAGGTCGAGGAAGTAGAGCGAGTGGGTCCCGCCGGGCATGTCGAGGCTCTCGAGGAAGAGGAATTTGCCGTCGCCAAAGGTGCGGGGCCGGTGTTGCAAATCGGGCTGGCTGGGGTCTATGAAGATGAGTTGGTCTTTGCTTTGGTCTGTGCCGATGCGGTGGTAGCGCACTTCCTGGAATTCCTCTTCGGGGAAGCCTTTGCCGGAGGCCGGGGGGGCGTAAGTGCAGTAGTAGAAGCCGTCTCCCTGCCAGGCGATGGCGCCGTTTTTGACGTAGCGCAGGCGGTCGGGCAGTTCTTTTCGGGTTTTGAGGTCGAGGATTTTGATGGTTGCCCAGCCCGAGCGGCTGAGCTTGAGTTCAAAGGCCAGATAGCGGCCCCGGGGGTCAAAGGCCGTTTGGCCCAGGACGATGCTGCCGTCTTTGGAGAAGAAGTTGGGATTGAGCAGGGGCTCTTCGTCGGCGCTGCCCAATTGGGTGCTGCGGTAGAGAATGGGGAGTTCTTTTTCGTTGTTTTTTTTGAAGAAGTAGTCGTATGCTCCGTAACGTTGGGGGATGGAGTAGGTTTCGTATTGGCGCTGTTCTTCAAGCCGTTTGTGCAGTTTTTTCCGAAAGGGGATTTTTTTGAGGTAGCTTTGTGTCAGTGCATTTTGGTCGTCTATCCATTGGCGGACGTCTTCGGAGCTGAGTTCTTCCAACCAGCGGTAGGGGTCGAGCAGGGCCATGCCGAAGAGGGTGTCGGCCCTGCTGCTGTCGGCATAGGTCAGTGGGTAGCTGACGGGAATGGGGGGGAAGGAGGCTGTTTGGGTTTGTTGGGGGGCGTCGGTGTATTCGCTTTCACAGGCTGTGAGTGCGAGGAGGAAGAGCAGGACGAGTTTTGGCATTTTCATCTGGCATCACTTTTTATCCTCCGATTTGCGCCATGGACTCGGTTTGGGAAGAGGCGCTGCGTTTTTCAGCTTCGAAGCCGTTGGGCGCGCGGTTGTGGAGGGCTTGCTGTATGGCATAGAGGATTTGGCGGTCGGTAGCGCCGGCGCGCATCATGTCGCGCAGGTTAAAGGTGCCTTTGTCGTAGAGGCAGGTGCGCAGTACGCCCTGTGGGGTCAGGCGCAGGCGGTTACAGGAGCCGCAGAAGGTGCGCGACCAGGCGGCGATGATGCCGAGGCTGCCGCGAAAGCCGGGGGCGCTGTAGCGTTCTGCCGTGGCATGGGGGCCTTTGGGCAGCGTATGGAGTTGGGGGAAGTGTCTGCGCAGTTCTTCGAGTATGCGTTGGTGATTCCAGGGCGAGTCGGGCAGGCGTTGTCCCTGGCCGTTGAAGGGCATTTCTTCGATGAAGCGAATTTCTAAGGGATGCTCCTCGGCGAGGCGTGCCATGTCGGCGATTTCATCGGCGTTTTTATCGGCCATGACGACCATGTTGATTTTGAGGTGGAAGCCCAGTTCCAACATGCGGTGCAGGGCTGTGATGACCTCTTGGTAGTTGTCGCGGCGGGTGATGTCGGCGAAGCGCTCGGGCCTGAGGCTGTCTAAGCTGAGGTTGATGTGGGTGATGTCCAGGCGCTTGAGCTCTTCGAGCCGGGGAAGGATGAGGGTGCCGTTGGTAGTGATGCGTATGTGGGGGATGTGGTATTCGGGCTCTCGCAGGGCAGAGAGGAAGGACATCACGTCTTTGCGGAGAAAGGGCTCGCCTCCGGTGATGCGCAGTTTGGTGAAGCCGTGTTGTTTGAGCAGGCGGACGAGGCGCAGCAGTTCTTCATAGGTCATGAGCTCATCGCGGGCGACGTACCTGATGCCCTGTTCGGGCATGCAGTAGGTGCAACGCAGGTTGCAGCGATCGGTGAGAGCGATGCGCAGATAGTCAATGGTACGTCCTTGTCGGTCAGTCATGTTTGCTAAGGTAGCGCTTTTTTTTGAATTTTTTGCATGAGGGCTGCCGCTCGGGGCAAATCGGCGATTTTGCCGGCATCTACCCAGTTTTGGGGCGGGTGCTCATAGGCATAGACGGGGTATTGTCTGCACAAACTCAGGTATGCCTTGATGATGGAAAAAACGCTTTCGTCGGGCAGGAGGTTGAGCAGTTCGCTGCGCACGAGATGGATGCCGCTGAAGGCCAGAGGCTGCAAGGCATCTGTCTGCGAGCAGCGGATTTCTTCTCCCGTGCGCAGGTTCTTCCATCCGCCGAGGCGCCCTTCCGGTGTGAAGAGCAGTTGGCGCGAGGAGTCGCGCCGGCTTACGGCCAGGGTGGCAAGTCCTCCGCGCTCGCGATGGCATTTGGCGAAAGCCTGAAAATCTATATCGGCAATCACATCCACGTTCCACAGCAGGATGTGCTCTGCTTCTTTGAGCAGGGGAGCGGCCTTTCGCAGTCCGCCGCCCGTATCCAACAGGCATTCCCGCTCGTCAGAGACCAGCACGCGCAGGCCTTTGGGGGGGTGAGTCTGCAGGAAGTCCGTGATCTGCTCTGCAAAGTGATGCACATTGACGACCACTTCGCGTATGCCGAAGCGCTTCATTTGCTCCAGGGCAAAGGCCAGCAGCGGTTTGCCGCCCGTTTCTACCAGGGCTTTGGGGCGCGTCAGCGTCAGCGGCTGCAGGCGTGTGCCCAGGCCCGCCGCAAAGATCATGGCCCTGGTGCTCAGAACGTCAGCTTAAAGTTGTAAAAATAGATGTAGAGCACTACGGCCAAAAACATTCCAAAGCTGAAGATGAGCCACAGCAGGAAGTACCCCTTTTTGCCGGCATTTTTGATTTCGTCAGACATGCTTTGTCGCTTTTCAGGTGAAAGAAAACGTTTGTGCGGGGCAAAGATAGGGGAAATTGGGGAATCGGGAGAATCGGCGGAATCGGTTTAGCGTTTAT
>WGBN01000006.1 GCA_015494245.1 Saprospiraceae bacterium
ATGTAGTAGGGGAGGTCTTCAAACCCGGCAGTTATAGCATGACGGCCGGCAACACGGTTTTCAACGCCCTGGTAGCCACCGGCGGGCCCACAGACATCGGCAGCTTGCGCCAAATACGGCTGCTGCGCAATGGCGAAGAGCCCCGCGTTTTTGACGTCTATGAGTTTCTGCACAACCCACTGACTGAGCAGGATTTCTTCCTCCGGCAAAATGACTACATTCACGTGCCGGTCTCCGGCAAACTCGTGAAGATCGAAGGCGCTGTAAAACGGCCTCACACTTATGAAATGATTGAAGGTGAAACCCTGGCCGATCTGCTGAAGCTGGCAGGTGGCCTCACCGATAACGCCTACAAAAAGCAGGCACAAATCATACGATATGACAATGATTTACAGCAAGTTATCGATGTTGACTTAAACCAGGTTCTTAACTTTGGTAAGCAGGTTAAGTTGCTGGACGGAGATGTCGTCAGCATCAAATTCATCGAAAAACCGGCTGAGAATTTTGTAGATATCACAGGCACCGTGCAGTTTCCCGGCCAATACCAGTGGTTTGACGGCATGCGGGTAACGGATCTGGTAGAGCGCGGAGGACTGGAGCGCGAATCCCGCAGAGACATGGCTTATTTGTTTCGCACTTTGCCGGACGAGACCGTGCAACTTTTGCGCATAGACTTGGGAAATGCGCTCAAAGACCCTGCTTCAGCTGCCAACATCAAGCTCAAGCCCAAGGACAAATTGCAAATATTCTCTCTGGTTGCTTTTGCCGATAAGGCGACTCTGAGCACCAGCGGGGCAGTGCGAACACCCACGGAGATTCCTTTTGACCCTCACAAAGACACCCGCGTTTCCGATCTGATTTTGCTTTCGGACGGGCTGCAACCCAATGCAGCGGATTACGCCTACATCAAGCGCGTCAACTGGCGCAACAAGACGGACATTGACTACATCCGCTTTAATGTCAAAGAGGCTTTGGCAGATACGAGCTCCTTGGAGAACCACATTTTGCAGCCTTTCGATCAGGTGATCGTCTATACCAATGAGCAATTTGCCGATGAGGCGCAAGTCAGCATCGCAGGCGCTGTGCGCGCAGCGGGAAGCTTTGATTACGACAGTGGGTTGCGCGTATCCGACCTGGTTTACTTTGCCAACGGCTTGAAAAAAGATGCCGCTGACATCGCCTTCATCACCCGCACGGACCCTGCCACCAAAGCCATTTCGTACCTGCGCGTTAATTTGGCGAAAGCCCTGAAAGACCAAGGCGGTGCCGAGGATGTTTTGCTCATGCCTTTTGACCAGATTGACATCCCCTCAAAAGCAGATTTTCAGGATGAACGCACGGTAGAAGTGCTGGGGGATGTCCGCAAACCGGGCACTTTCCAGTATCACGAAGGCATGGAACTCAAAGAAGTCCTGCTCATGGCAGACGGGCTCAAATTTCAGGCCGCACGCGATCGCATAGAAATCAGCCGCCTGATACTTCACGATAATCAGCCTACGGAAAGCGCCATAATCATCCTGAGCGTGGACGATTCTCTGAATGTAGCCGGAGGGCAGCCTTACTACCTGCAGCCCTATGACAAGGTCATCGTGCGTACCAAGCCCGAATTTTCGTTTCAACGAACCGTAACCATTGAGGGCGAAGTCCGGTATCCCGGGGTTTACACGCTGAAAAACCGCGAGGAGCATTTGGCTGACCTCATTGCCCGTGCAGGTGGCTTAACCAAAGAGGCTTTTCCTGAAGCAGCTACCTTATACCGCAGCAAAGACGACATCGGCTACGTGGTCACCAACCTGGAGAAAGCCATGCACCGCCCCAATTCCCGATTCAATTACGTCTTGCAGGAAGGCGATAAGATTGTCATTCCGGGCAAGCAGACCTTTGTGAACATTTCCGGCGCTGTCAAGGCAGAAGAGCTCTTTGAGGGCGAGACTTATAAAGAGGGTATTAAAGTGCCTTACCACAAGGGCAAGCGGGCCAGATATTACATTCGCCACTATGCCGGCGGGTTGAGCAAAGACGGGCGCTACCGCAAAACGGTAGTGGTTTATCCCAATGGCAAGGCCAGGAAATCCACTTCCTGGGGCTTGTTCGTATGGACGCCCAAGGTGAAGCCCGGCTCTGAGATCATTGCCGGCAGCAAGGAGCCAAAAACAGATCAAAACGGCGAGAAAAAGGACATTGACTGGAACGAGGTCATTTTGGACTCGGTAACACAGATTACGGCCATTCTTTCCTTAGTGCTGTTGGTAAAACAGTTAAATAAGTAACTTTTGTTATGCCTCCATCGCCTCCACGGCCGGCAGGGGAGTGCCCTCCAGAAATTTGAGCAGGGCTCCGCCGCCTGTGGAGACGAAGCTGACCTCCTTATCCAGCCCCGTTTGCTTTAGTGCTGCCACGGAATCACCTCCGCCTACGAGCGAAAAAGCGCCTTTTCGGGTTGCTTCGGCAACGGCATGGGCGATGGCTTCGGTCCCTTTGGCAAAGGCAGGCATTTCAAAAACACCCATAGGGCCATTCCAGAGAATGGTTTTGGAGTCTGTGATTGCTTTCGCAAAATCTTCGCGGGCGGTGGTGCCGATATCCAGGCCCATCCAGCCATCCGGAATGTCATTGCTGGGAGCTATTTGCGTATTGGCATCGGGTGCAAAACGGTCGGCAATTACAGAATCGTAGGGGAGGAGCAGTTCTGTATTTTGCTCGCGAGCTGTTTGGAGGATGCTCAGTGCCGTATCTAAGCGGTCGTCTTCGACCAGGGAAGCTCCGACTTTTCCGCCCTGGGCTTTGATGAAGGTGTAGGCCATGCCGCCTCCCACGATCAATTTGTCGGCAAAGGTGATGAGGCGCTCTAACAGCAGGAGTTTGTCCGAGACTTTGGCGCCTCCGATGATGGCCGTCATGGGGCGGTCCGGATGGGAGAGCACTTTTCCGGCATTTTCGAGCTCGCGCTGCATGAGCAGGCCGAAGGATTTTTTCCCTTTCGGGAAATATTCTGCCACGACGGCAGTAGAGGCATGCCGGCGATGGGCTGTACCAAAGGCATCATTGACATAGAGGTCTGCCAACTCTGCCAATTGCCTGGCAAATTCGGCATCTCCTTTGGTTTCCCCTTCGTTAAAGCGGACGTTTTCCAGGAGGAGTACTTCGCCCGGAAGCAGTGATGCTGCTTTGGCCCTGGCTTTAGGTCCTACCGTCTCATCCACAAACGCCACAGGTCGCTTGAGCAACTCTGACAGCCGCGGCACGAGATGTCTCAGGGTAAAGCGCTCCTTATCTATGGAGCCATCGGGCAGTCGTTTTTTACCCGGGCGGCCGAGGTGGGAGAGGAGGATGACGGCTCCGCCTTCATCCAGTATTTTTTGGATGGTGGGAATGGCAGCCCGAATGCGCGTATCATCTGTGATGCGGTGATGTTCGTCCAAAGGCACGTTAAAATCAACCCTGAGAAGAACCTTTTTGCCGTGGAAAGGAAGATTCATGGAAGCCGTTTTTGGAAGGGGAGAGGAGGCCTTCGGCTGCCATCCGGAGATAGCCGGCCGAAGGCGTAAAATCATTATTGTGCAATCAGAGCCGCGAGATCTGCGAGGCGGGCAGAATAGCCGGCTTCATTGTCATACCAGCTCACCACCTTAATCATTTTGCCATTGACAGCTGTCATCAGCGAATCGAAGATGGAGGAGTGCTTGTTGCGCACGATGTCAGACGAAACAATGGGGTCTTCACAGTATTGCAGATAGCCTTTGAGCGGGCCCTCGGCAGCAGCTTTAAAGGTCGCATTGATTTCTTCAACTGTAGTGGCTTTCTTCACGATGCAATTCACCTCAATCATGGAGCCCGTAATGACCGGCACGCGCACGGCAATGGCAGAGAGTTTTCCCTGTACAGAGGGCAGTACTTTGCCCACTGCTTTAGCGGCTCCCGTGCTCGTCGGGATGATGTTGAAAGCTGCAGCCCTGGCACGGCGCAGGTCGCTGTGCGGAGCATCCTGGATGCGCTGGTCGGAAGTATAGGCATGTACTGTCGTCATAGAGCCAACTTCCAGGCCCCAGTTTTCTTCGATCAACTTCATAACTGGCGCCAGGCAATTGGTGGTGCAGGAGGCATTGGAGAAGACATTGGCGCGTCTGTCCAATTCCTGCTCATTGACGCCGAGAACAATGGTCTGCACGCCATCTCCTTTGGCCGGCGCAGAGATAAGCACGTCTTTTGCCCCGGCTTTGAGATGCTTGGATGCCAACTCCTTGCTGCGGAAAAAACCGGTGCATTCCAGCACCAGATCAATGCCCAGCTCAGCCCAGGGGAGTTTTTCCGGATCGCGCTCTGCCATCGCCTTTATGGACTTGCCATTGATGATGAGGCTGTCATCCGTGCTGTCCACACTGCCTTCAAAGGGGCCTTGTGC
>WGBN01000007.1 GCA_015494245.1 Saprospiraceae bacterium
CCTCTGGAAAACGGGCCATCAAGTTAAACGAGCTAAAACCCGCGAAAACCCGCGTCATCTGTCAGATTGAGCTTGCCGAAATCCGCGTCATCTGTCAGGCTGAGCTTGTCGAAGCCCGCGTTCTATCAAGTTCTATTGGTTTCACAAGGCGATGCAACGGCCTTCCCGCGCCCCCGACCCCTAAAGGGGCGCCCGCCCGCTACCTCTGGAAAACGGGCCATCAAGTTAAACGAGCTAAAACCCGCGAAAACCCGCTCAACCCGCGTCATCCGCGTTCTATTACGACCTACCGGTTGGCAACGCTCTCAACAAGCAATCCCTCTTTAAGCTACATCTACCAATGAGCAGCTCTACACAAAATACCCCGGCACCCCTGCCCCCCTTCTTTGAAGAGGACAAGCCCATAGACCTTCGTCGCTATCTGGCTTTGGGTTTGAGATATTGGTATCTCTTCCTGCTGATACCGGCTTTGGCCTTTGCCTGGGCATGGCTGTATCTCCGCTATACGCCCAAGACGTATGAAGTGCACAGCACTGTGCTCATCAAGGGCTACGAGCAGGGCAGCTCCAGCGATTTGACCGAAGAGGTGGCCTTTAGCGATCTCGGCTCGGGCCTGCTGTCGGGGAGTATCAATCTCGAAAACGAAATGCAGATTCTGCGCTCACGTACCCTCATGCGGGGCGTGGTGGATTCACTGAAGCTCTACGTGCAGTACTTTGCAGAGGGGCGCATTGCCGGTAGCGAGTTGTACAACAACAGCCCCGTCGTGCTGGACTCCTTCCGGCTGGCAGACGGCAAGAAATCGGCTAAGTTCCGCCTGCACATCCTCGATGGTGAACAATACACCCTACACCCCTACAGCGGAGAAGAGGACGAAGTCAAACCCCAAAAAGGCCATTTTGACCGGTTCTTTAGCTGGAAAGGCCACACCTTCCTCTTTCACAGGCGCACAGGCGAAAAAATTCCCAACTTCAAAGAAATCATCATCACCATCAGCGAGCCCGACAAAATTGCCCAGCAATACGCCGGCAAGCTGGGCGTCTCCCGCAGGGAATATTCCTTCGTCTTAGACCTCAGCATGAAGGACTACGTGCCCGAAAAGGCCGTGGACATTCTCAACAAACTCTACACCGTCTATGATCTGGCTACCAAGGCCGATAAAAACCAGGTGAGCCGCAATACCCTCAAATTTATTGACGAACGCCTGCGCATCCTCACCGGCGACCTGGCCGGCGTGGAGGGCCAAATCGTCTCCTTCAAAGAAAAACACGACATCAGCATTGAGGCCGAGACCAATGTCTCCATGCTCCTCAACGAGCTGCAGGAGTACGACAAGAAAATCGCCGAGCTGGGCCTGCAGCGCAGCCTCATGGATCGCATGAAGGAACTGTTGGAAAGCAACAGCTCGCGGGAGGAAATCCTCCCCGCCGCCTTCGACTTTGAAGACCAGGGGCTGAATGCCCTCATCGGCCAGTACAACGAGCGCGTCCTGCAGCGCAACCGCCTGCTCCAGGGGAGCACGCCCGACAACCCCGCCGTGCAAGCCGTAGAGCTGGAGTTGCAAAAACTCCACAGGGCGCTACTCGACAACCTCGCCCTCGCACGCGAGCAGTTGGAGGCCCGCATCCGCCAGGTGGAAGGAAAGGCCGCACAGCTGTTGAGCAAGACGCGTTCCATCCCGCGGGTAGAGCGCGATCTGCTCCAAATACAACGCCAGCAGAGCATCAAGGAAAACCTCTTCCTCTACCTCCTCCAAAAACGCGAAGAGACCGCTCTGACCCTGGCCGTCACTTCCTCCGACTTTCGCATCGTGGACCCGCCCGCCCGCTTTCAGGCAAAGATTGTCAAGCCCAAGGCGCAGGTGGTTCGGGCCTTAGCATTGATGTTGGGCATTGGCCTGCCCATTCTCTTCATCTTCCTCGTGGAGTTGTTCAACACCAAAATCCAATCGGAAGAGGACGTTACCTCCCGCACTGCCGCTCCCCTGCTGGGCAAGGTGGCGCAGTCCCGCAAAAAGGCCTTCCTCGTCGTGCGCAAGGGCAGCCGCTCTGCCGTAGCCGAGATGTTCAGGCTGCTGCGAACCAACCTCAACTTCCTCCTGCCCGAAGGCAGCCGCCAGGTTTTATTGGTAACTTCGAGCGCCTCCGGCGAAGGAAAAACCTTCATCACAGCCAACCTCGGCATGAGTCTGGCCCTTTCGGGCAAACGCACGCTGCTCGTGGGCATGGATTTGCGCAAGCCCAGGCTGTCCAAAAACCTCGGCCAGGCAGCGCCCAAAGGCCTCACCCACTACCTC
>WGBN01000008.1 GCA_015494245.1 Saprospiraceae bacterium
ACACAGCGAGTTCGCCCATACCCATAGAAGTGAAATTCTCAGATTACAACAAGCCGCAGATTCCGACTTCTCTCAAAAACTTTATACGAAGCTATCATCCCCAACGGGCCTTCATTGTAAACAAAAGCGGAGATTTTGTCACAAATTACCAGGGGACGGAGGTGCATGTCATTCCATACAGGAAACTGGATTCGACAATCAGCCTCTGAAAACTCACACTGCTTCTCGATAGTTCTTGGGTGATTGCCGCACAGTTTATTTGGTCAGTATTTGTTCGTTTTACAATATGCTAAACATGGATTTATCAAATTATTGCAAAGCCAACCACACATCAATCGCCTCCGCCCACCCGGGCTCCATTTGCCGGAAGGTGCTGATAAAGGAAAAATAGAAAACCAGCATAATGGCGTGTTTATCCAGCTCCGACTCGGGCAGGCCCATCCATTGCTCGATGTAGGCGCGGTAGAAGGGACCGGTTTTTTGGACGCGGCTCCAGAAGTCTTCTCCAAGCTCGATGTCCGGGTGGCCTTTGAGGTGTATCCTCATGCGGGCAGCTTCGTACCAGCCGTTGGAAAAATACGAACGGGGCTGCAAAAAGCCCTTGAGCAGATGCTCTATGGAGAAGATAGCCACACCGTCTTCCGGTTCGATTTCAGAGCTGTGCCACTTGTCGGGGTAGAGTGGCGAGGGGAAAGTTGTGGGATAAAACACGACGTGCTCAAAAGGCTCCAACAGGTAATTTTCATCGCGAAAGCTGAGGTGCAGAGCAGCAGCGGCAACGGCAAATTTCGCATCCTCCGGTATGGTCTCCGCCCCTCTGATTTGCCAGTCTTTGGCCATCATGAAAAGGGCCACCCGCTCTGCAAAGCGCTTTTTATCATTTGCCGAAAGGCTGTGAAAAAAAGGCGTGCGGGCCAGCAGCTTAAGCAGCGGCTCGTCCAACATGGGCGGCTTTCGGTTGGCAGCCCACCAATCTATTTGGGGCGAGAGGATGTAAATCGTCGCCAAAATCAGCACAACGGGAATGAGATACACGGCAAAGCGCTCGCTCACCTCCCAGGTCAGATAGAGCAGGGCGATGCCGGTAATCACAAAAGGGATGTACAAATACTTCGTCAACATGGCTTAAAGATAGCCATTTTCGGGGATTTGCCGGCGGCAAAGCCAGAAAAAGCAAAAGCATGTCGGATATGAACAAGGGGTAAAAAAAGCGCTGCCGCTACTTTTGGAGCCTTGCAGAACCCGAGCCCGGCAAGGCTCATAACACACACTCCCATGAACAAACATCTCTTCATACTGGGCATTTTATGTCTCGCCCAACAGTTATTTTCCCAAGCTACGTACACATACGCCGGAGCTGAAAAAATCAATCTGGAAATTTCGACCGAGTACCTCCTGCTCAAATTTGACCCTGCTCTGGAAGTGGATGAACAAGTCGCTCTGCTGCGCTCCATGCCCGGCTTATCGGCTTGTGAGCGCAAAGACCTCTTCCCGTTTAGAGGTTTGATTTTTTTTGAGCTTCCGCAAAACGCGACCCGCAAGGCCGTCGCCCTTTGGCTGGAGCAGTTGAACCAAAGTCCGGGGCTACTCTATGCTCATCCGTTTTTCTCATCTGCGCCTTCGGGCGGCAAGCTGATGAGCTATGACGAAAACTTTGTGGTCAAGCTCAAGGCGGCATCGGACCTCCCGCTCCTACAGGAAATCGCAGGGCTGTACGGATTGGAAATCGCAAAAAGGCATCGCTCAGACCCATCCCTGTACTTTTTGCGGAGCAGTGCGCAAACGCCCATGGATGTCCTGGATTTAGTGAACCTGTTGGAAGAAAGCGGACTGTTTGCTTATGCCGAATTGGATTTTTGGCGGTTCGGGCTGCTGTCTGCTGCGCCGCCGGTGCCCAATGACCCCCTGTACGTCGAGCAATGGCATTTGGAAAATGACGGCAGCTACCCGCAAAGCCCTCCCTACAATACGGTGGATGCCGACATTGATGCCGAAGCTGCCTGGACGAGCACGACGGGCAACGCCAACATCCGCATAGCGGTCATTGACGATGGCGTCAATACCACGAATCCCGATTTGGCCGGCCAATTGGCCCCGGGCTACGATGCTACCGCCGGTGGGGCTACGACCACTATGACTTCAGAGACCGGTCATGGCAATCAGGTTGCCGAGCTCATTGCAGCCAAAGCCAACAACAACCTCGGCGGAGTGGGCGTGGCTTACGACTGCCGCGTCATACCGGTCAAAGTTTTTGAAAACATTCCGGGCTACGGAGGTGGCAACGTAACGCGCGATTCCTGGCTGGGCGACGGCATTGACTGGGCCTGGGAAAATGGCCATGCAGACATTCTGAGCAACTCCTGGGGTGGAGGCGCCCCGAGCTACCTCATCACCGATGCCATTTCCCGGGCCCTGAATTCCGGCCGCAACGGCCTCGGCGCTCTGAGCTTCTTCGCCGCCGGCAACAACAACAGCAGCAGCATAGAGTACCCCTCCAGCCTCAGTGAAGTGGTAGCTGTGGGTGCCACCAATTCCTGCGACCTGCGCAGGCGCCCTGTCAATGCTCCCTCCTGCGATGGCAGCCCTACCTGGGGTTCCAATTACGGCACGGGACTGGACGTCGCCGCTCCCGGTAACCTGATAACGACTTCCTCAGGCAGCTTTGAAGGCACCTCTGCCGCCACACCCATTGCCTCCGGCATTGCAGCCCTCATCCTCAGCAAAAACCCCACGCTGACAGCCTCCGATGTGCGCTTCTACTTAGAAAGCAATTGCGAAAAAGTGGGCGGCTACACCTACAACAGCAATGTGAGTGGCCAACCCAACGGCACCTGGTCCACCGACCTCGGCTATGGACGCGTCAATGCCAACCTGGCCCTTGCAGCAGTACCGGCTCCACCCAACGACGATGCCGGCATCGCCTATGTGGAAACACCCCTCAGCGACTGCGGGCTCGGCAGCAGCGAACCCGTTACCGTCAAAGTGAAAAACTACGGCGCCAACGCACTCTCCAACATCCCCGTCGAATACCGCATCAACTTCAACAATGGCGGCTTTGGCAGCTGGACTTCGGCAGGCAGCCTGGCCGGGCCGCTGAATATGCTGGAGGAGGCCGTTTTCTCCTTCTCCATCAATGCCTACAACGAGGGCAGCTACACCATCGAAGTACGCACCCAATTCAGCGGAGACAGCCAGCCGGCCAACGACCTGGCGTCTTACAGCTTTGTACACCGCAAGACCATCAACACTTTTCCCTATCTCGAAGATTTTGAAAGCGACGATGGCGGCTGGTATCCCTCCGATGCCAACAACCCCTTCCTCTTGTCCCCCGCTTTGAGCGGAAATAACTTCATCAAAACCATAGGCAGTGGCAACCAGGCCTGGCTGACCACAAACCCCTCAAGTACTGAGGGCTATTTCCCCTTTCAAACAAAAACCTACCTCTATTCTCCCTGCCTGGATTTCTCCGGCATGAGCCAGGACCCGCTGATTTCCTTTCTCTTCATCCACCAATTAGAGCTTTCCGGAGACGACTATGTCGCTCTGGAGATGAGTACCGACGGAGGCACCAACTGGAGCAAAGTCGGCAGCCAATCCAGCGGCACCAACTGGTACAATTCAGCAAATGGCTGGGCGGAATCTTCTTCCGGCGGGCCCGGGCAATGGTTGGAGGCCATTCATGAACTCACCGGCAGCGCAGGCTTTTCCAACGTACAACTGCGCTTCTTTTTCTACTCCGACTCCGACGACCCCATAGAAGACGGCTTCGGCCTCGACAAAGTGCAAATCCGGGAGCCTTCCCTTCACGATGCCTCCGTAAGACTTATCAAAAGCCCCTCCGACGACTGCAACCTCAGCAATGCACAAACCGTACAGGTTAAAATCACCAACAGAGGAGCCAGCGACATCACTTCCTGCCCCGTGGAATATCGCTATCAAATAAACGGAGGCGGATTTACAAACTGGCTGACAGCCGGCACTTTCAACACCACCATCGCTCCCGGCCAGGAAGCGGACTACGCTTTTACGGCCAACTTATCTACCAAGGGAACTTATCAACTGGAGGTGCGCACCCAACTTCCCAACGATGGAGATGCGAGCAATGATGCAGCGAGCAAGACCTTCCAACACTACGATGCCGTCAACAGTTATCCCTATTCGGAAAGCTTTGAATCGGGCAAGGGCCTGTGGTTAGAGGGAGGCGTCAACTACTCCTGGGATTTGGGCAATCCCTCCGGCAACCACATCTCCTCGGCCTCAGACGGCACGGAAGCCTGGGTGACCAACCTTACCGGCCCGGTTTTTGACGGGGAGCAATCTTATGTCGAAAGCCTCTGCTTTGACTTCAGTTCCCTGAGCAATCCCCAAATCAATTTTGACATCTGGTGGGACAACACTACCGGCGGCGATGGCGCCCGGCTCGAAGCCTCTACAGACCACGGCCAAACATGGAGCATCATAGGCGTTTACAACGATCCCGACAACTGGTACAACACCCAATACATAGACGGCCTCAACAACGGAGACGGCTGGAGCGGCAGCGCCGGAGGCTGGCTCACAGCGAGGCACGCACTGTCTGCGCTGGCCGGCCAGCCGGAAGTCATCTTCAGGATTTATTTTGGCGAAAGCCCCCTGAACAGCCCGAATGCCGGCTTAGACGGCTTTGCCTTCGACAACGTCAGCGTAGGGGAAAACACAGCTTCCGATGCAGGCGTCTTATCCATTAACAGCCCCACGCCCTTTGGCTGCAGCATGAGCAATTCCGAAACCGTACAGGTAACCATTAAGAACTACGGCTTCGTTCCCATTTCCAACATTCCCTTAGAGTATCGCATAGACTACGAAGGCTCCGGCTTTACGTCCTGGGCCCCGGCGGGTACTTATTCGGGCACCATTGCTGCGGGGAATACCGATGTCTTTTCGTTTACAGCCGACTTCTCGGCAGCCGGCGCCTATGTGCTCGAAGTGCGCACCCAACTGCCCTCGGATGCCAACAGCGCCAACGACAGCCATTCCAAAGAACTCGAGAACATCACCTCCGCTATAAGCTTCTTCCCCTATTGCGAAGATTTTGAAACGGGACTCAACGGCTGGAGCTTCCAGGGCAGCGCTTCCTCCTGGCAAACAGGCGCCCCCGCCGGCAGCATCATCAACAGCCCGGCCGGAGGCACAAACGTCTGTGCCACCAACCTCAGCGGAAATTACAACCCCAATGAAAGCTCCTACCTGCTGAGTCCCTGCTTAGACCTCTCAGCCATGAATTTCGGCATCATCTCCTTTGACCTGTGGTACGAGACAGAAGCAACCAAAGACGGCCTCAAATTGCAGTATTCCGTAACAGGTGGCGAAACCTGGGTGACGGAATACACCCAAACTACGACGTACAACGACAACAACATCGCCTCTTTCTCCGGCCTGGACACTCAGGATGGCTGGGCGGGAAGTTCCGGGCAATGGCAACATGTCGAGGCCTACATCAGTCCCCTCGGCACAGCCAATGTGCTCTACCGCTTCATCTTTGCCTCCGACAACGCCAATGTCTCGGAGGGCGTCGCCATAGACAACATCTGTATCTTTGATGTGGACTACAACAACATCGGCTATTTCAATGGATGCGAAACGCTCAAATTGTACGGCGTTTCGGGCAATCAATCCTACCATCTGCTCTCCCCTGCCGGCGAAATCGTAGCCACCGTCCAGCCCAATGGCAACAACCTGGGCGAACTCACCTTCCAGGTCAACGACCTCGCCACGGTGCCCCAGGCCAACAATGGCGTTTACTACATGCCCCGCTACTTCAATGTGGAGTGCTCCGGTGGCCCCGATTGCCCCAACTCCGGCAATTTCCCCCAAGGCGATGTAACTCTCGGCCTCTACTTCGAAACCCCTGAGTTGAACGACTACAATACCGCCGGAGGCACCAACTACACCTTCGGCAGTCTCAATGGCACCCACTTCGACGGCGCCAACGAAAACTGCACGCTCAACGACAATGGCACGGGCAGCTACACCCTCATCAGCAACAGCAACATCAGCAGTTACGACTATAACTCAGGTGCAGGTTTTGTGCTCGAAATGAACATTCCCGGCTTTTCGGAGCTGGGCTTTCACGGTACCAACTCCACGCTTGCACCACCTCCTCTGCCCATCACGCTCTCTTCCTTTAATGCGCAGTTGACTGCCGAAAAAACGGTGCATCTCCTGTGGAGCACCGCTTCGGAAACCAACAACGCCTATTTCGACATCCAGCGCTCAGCAGACGGCAAGCTCTTTGAATCCATTGGCAGGGTAGCGGGCGCCGGACAGTCTTACAGCGACTTAGCGTACAGCTTTTACGACCTCCAGCCGCTCAACGGGCTCAACTATTACAGGCTCCGGCAGGTGGATTTCGACGGTCAGGCCACCTACTCGCCCGTAGAGGTCGTGGATGTGGACTCCGGCAGCCGGCTGCTGCTCAGCATACGCCCCAATCCGGCCACAACACTCATCCACATTGAGATGAATCTGCCGGCAGCAGGGCCTGTGCGCTTTTCTCTGCGCGATTTGCGCGGGCAAGAGCTCCGGACTTATACCTTTGAGGCTGAAAAGGGCCGCCAGCTCTTTGAGTTGCAAGCAGAGGATTTGCCGAAAGGCATCTACTTCCTGCAAGCCAGCGGAGGAAACCGTACCTCTGAGTTGAGAAAAGTGGTTTTGCTCGGGCAATAAAGCACAAGAGGGCTTGCTCCCCAGAGAAGCAAGCCCTCTTTTCACTCTACCAGCACCTTCTTCTCATACACCCCGCCTTTGGCGTAAAGCCGCAGCAGATACAGGCCCGGCAGCAGGCCCTGCAACTGTTGAGTCGGACTGCTCATCGCCTTTTGCAGGTACAGGCGCCCCTGCAAATCGTAAACCTCTACCCTCAGCGGCTGGGTGCCCGCAGGCGCCTCAAGGGTAAATTGGCCGTTGGAGGGGTTGGGATAAAGCCGCAGCTCACCGCGACCCGCATCAAAGCGCACCACCTCTACCGGTGAATAAACATAGGCGCCATCGGCATCCACCTGGCGCAAGCGGTAGTAAAGCGTACCCGAAACGGGATCTGCATCAACAAAAGCGTAATCCACAATTTCCAAAGAAAAACCTGCCGCATCCACCCGCCCGATTTCCTCAAAATCCAGGCCATTGAGCGAGCGCTCCACGGCAAAAAAGGAGGCGTTGACCTCCGAAGCGGTTTGCCACTCCAACAGCACTTCTTTTTCTTTTTGCCTTGCGGCAAATGAAACCCAACTTACGGGCATAGGAGATGTAATGTTGAGGCCATAGTCTTCGGCTTCGCCAAAATTATAATAGGCGCAGGGAGAAGAAACGATGCCATCTGAACAATGCTGCGTGCGCACCCGCAAAGTAGTCATTCCTCCGCTGGCTGTAGAAGGCACGGTAAAAGTGCCTGTAATGATAGGTGGTGAACCACCGCCAAAACAATTGCTAAAATTGCTCTGAGCCACCATTTCGCCGGCATCGGCAAAATCGCCGTCCTGATTGGTATCTATCCAGATGGCGTAATTTTGTGGGAAGTAAGAACCCGTTCCATCTCCGTTGGAAGAAAGCAACTCTATGGTAAAATCATAAGTATTCCCTGCCGTCACATTCGCGGTAAAGGTATTGGAATACACGCTGAGAGCTCCATTGCAGGCATCGTTGTCGTTATCCAGCAGATTGGTGCCGTTGTCATCTATTTTGAAGCGGCCGATGCCGATGCCAAAATTGGTAGTTCCATCGCCCTGGGTGCAATTGTTGGACTGCACGGAAGGCACGCAGTAGAGCAGTCCGGAATTGATATTGACGACATTGCTGTAGTCGTTGCAGTTGTCGTTGGAGGCTTTGACGCGGTACCAGTAGTTGGTATTGGCCGTGAGTTGATTGTCTTCAAAGCTGGTGGCATTAGGCCCTGTACCTCCAAATTTGATGGCGCGAAAGCCGGAGCTGGCGGAAGTTGTTGAGCGCTCGATGAGATAGCCCGTTTCGTTGTTGGCATTGTCCGTCCAGGTGAGTTGGATGGTGTAGTTGTTGGTCACCGTAGCTGTAAGGCCGGAGGGGTTGGTAACCGTTGCGGCGGGGCAATCCAGGGTATAAGCCGTATGGGTTTGGCGAGTAGCGAGACCTTGCCCCAGGGCCGTTTTCTGCTCGGCCGTAAAAATGCCGCCGCACTGATCGGGATAGTAGGACATGATGTTGTCCACCGGAGGGGTATAGACATTGCCCTGGTCATCTTGCTGATTACCCGTATAAGTACAGGTAGGAGTATCAAAATTGGCAGGATCGTACCTCGGGTCGGCGTCCGTATCGCAAAAATCATCACTGCGGGTATCGCAATTGGCATCGGGCGGTGTGCGGGTTACCCGCTCGGCATTGAGGTCATTGGGACCGTTTTCCGTGCCTTGGTGGGTATGCTCCAAGCTAAAATTATGTCCAAATTCATGCACAAAAGTGCCGTTGGCGTAAAGAACCATCTGATCATTGCGCATTATTGAGCGCGTAGATTGAATATCATTAAAGGGGTAATAGGCATAGCCGGCAATACCGCAATTGGTACCGGGTGTTTCACATATTTCTCCGACGAAATAGATATTCATGGCATTGCCTGCATCATTGGGGTCGCACATAGCGCTCTCTTCGGTCATATCAAAATTATACCAATTGGTATTGTCTATATACTGGATGGGGTCACAAATGTAAAACTCCATGGGCGTACCTGCCTCAAAGAAGTAGTAGTTGAGGTTGGCCAGAGCTTTATTGACATCGGTGAGCGAGATTCCTCCGGTACCATCACTCAGGCGCACGATGTGTATTTTCGCAGGGATGCAGGTGGTACCGGCATTGCGATCCACGGGCATTTTGCGCACTACCTCGTGCAGATAGCGGAGCACTTCGGGTGAGGCTTCCGGTTTTCCGCATTCCAAAGCTTGTATGCCCGGATTTTCTTCGGGCATGAGAGGGATTTGGCCTGCCATCCAAAGGGGCAGGAAGATGGGGAGCAAGAACGGAATCAAGTACTTTGGGGCTTTCATGCTATTTCATTTTAGGGACACCAAAAACACTAAATCACAACAGGTCAAGCGGTGTAAAAACTTTATTTTACACTACTTGACCAATCATCCAAACCTGGCCGACCAGGCCTGTAAAGAATCTGAGGAATGCAGTTTTCACTAAGGCTTCAGCCTTATTCCCTCATCACAAAAGCAAACAAGCGCGGTTTTTTGCCGTCTGCCTCATTGCTGATGTAGAGGGTACCATTGGGGCCAAAGCAAAGCCCTTCGGGTTGTCGGTGTTTTTCTTTATCGAGTTTTTGGAGGTGTTTGATGTTTCCATTCAGGTCACAGACCATCAGGAGTTTTCCGGCGGAAGCGAGAATATAGAGGTCGCCGGTTTTGGGATGCACGGCTATGGCCGAAGGTTTAAACTTAAACTTCTCGTGCTCCGGGCCAAATTGCTCTTCCCACTGCTTTTTCGCCTCGCCGGAAGGCATTTGGGAGATAAAATTGCGAACAGCGCCGCGGCTTATCTGAAACAAAGATACAAAACAGGTATCGCATTTTCCCAACATATAGGAAAAAAAATAACGAATGCTGTCATACGACTGCCCCTTGGCGGCAATGAGAAGGCGATTTTGGACGGGGTCATAGCCCAGGCCTTCCACATCATTGCTCTTGCTCAGGGGCAGCTCGTGCTTGCAGGTACAGAGGGAATCGGTGGGAAAATGGCGTATTTCATACAACTTGCCATTGCTCTTGATGACCCATAGCCGATCGTCGGCCCATTCGATGCCCTCAAAATCCCCTTCCTTCCAAAAGGTCTTTTCCCCCATCAAAGCGCCCGTCTCGCGGTCCAGGATAAAGACCATCCCCTCTTCATCATTGACGGCGAGCAGCGTGGTACTGTCGGGCCCCAGGCTTAGAGCGGAGATTTCCTCCAGCTCGTGAGGAAGGCTGATTTCCAGATCGGGATGCTCCAGATCATAGGGGAAAACATACTCAGCCTCCTGCACCGCCTGGGCAAAAGCTCCGAGCACCAGGCTTAGGTAGAAGAAAAGAAGGGGTAGTTTTTTCATGTTGTACGACTTAATTGCTCAAATATACATCATTCATGCAAGCCGTCGGCATGGCCAACGACCACCTTTTGAGCTGCCCGCAGCAGAGACAAGTGTAGAAGTGAGGAGAAAAGTCCCCTTTTATGAAGTGCTACTCCAAAAAAAGTGTCTTTTTTCGGAGTAGCACTTCGGAAAAAGACACTTTTTGCTATCTTTGCATAAAAAGCATGATACAGAGATACCTGAAAATCAACTTGCCGGAATCGCAATCTGCTTTTCTTTGGGGTGCCCGAAAGACAGGCAAGAGCACTTATCTGCGAACGCAATTTCCGGAAAGCATCTATTATGATTTCCTTCTATCCGAAGTTTTTCTGGAGCTGAGCACGCATCCCGAGAGATTCCGGCAGCAGATTTTGGCACAATTGGACAAGGCCAAAGCGCATCCGGTCATTATAGACGAGGTGCAAAAGATTCCGGCAATCCTGAATGAAGTTCATTGGCTGATTGAAAACCACGGCCTGGGTTTTATACTTTGCGGCTCAAGCGCCCGAAAACTAAGGCGCGGGCATGCCAACCTCCTCGGGGGGCGTGCATGGCGCTACCTCATGTTGCCCTTGGTCTATGCAGAACTCGACAAACCCGACCTCCTCACCATACTCAATCGGGGGCTCCTGCCCGCACATTATCTCAGTGAACAATACCGCAAATCGTTGATGGCCTACACTATAGACTATCTCCAGGAAGAAGTATTTGCAGAGGGGCTCACCCGCAACCTCCCCGCTTTCTCCCGCTTCTTTGAAACGCTGGGCTTTTGCAATGGAGAGATGATCAACTATTCCAAAATAGCCTCGGATACCGGCGTCAGTTCCAAGACCATCAAAGAGTACTTCCAGATTTTGGTGGATACGCTGCTGGGATACTACGTTCTTCCCTTCAACAAACGGACAGGGCGGGACATCATTTCCAGAACACCTAAATTCTATCTCTTCGACACAGGAATAGCGGGGATTCTAAGCGGAAGAGAACTTAGGGAAGAAAAAGGGGAAGCCTTTGGCAAGGCCCTCGAGCATTACATTTTCATGGAGCTCAAAGCCTGGCTTAGCTATCACGACAGCCTCTCTTCCATTCAGTATTGGAGGAGTAAATCAGGCTTAGAAGTGGATTTCGTACTTCAAAACGGAAACCTCGCCATAGAAGTAAAGAGCTCCTCTAACGTGCGCAGCAAAGCCCTGCGCGGCATCAAGACTTTCCGGGAGCTCTACGCCCCTCAAAAGTGCATCGTCATCACCAACGAACGCAGCCCCCGCATCAGCGACGGCTTGGAACTGCTGCCCTGGAGAGACTTCCTTGAGAGGTTGTGGAA
>WGBN01000009.1 GCA_015494245.1 Saprospiraceae bacterium
GCTCCACATTATAATAGCCTTCCTAACATCATACCGCGCATCCTCCGCCGAAGCAGGCTTATCCACCTTCAGCACATCCGGATGCTCCTCGGTGAAAAATCCCAGTCCTGTTTCGTGGCCGGACAGGAGGAAGTCGTTGAGTATGATGTGATAGACGTGATCGGGTTCTAAGGGTTGCCCTTTGATGAGCCAGCCGCCCGGGCCCGGTTGGATGTCGTGCCACTGGAGGTAGCCGCCGGTGCCTTTGTTTTCCAGGCCGATGTCGAGGACTTTTTTCAGCAGGCTGCCGCGAATGTCAACTTCCCACAATTGCCCGCCGAAGGGCAGCACGCGAAACCAGTCTATGGCGAGGATATCGCCCTGGAGTTGATCGTCTATGCGCACTCCCCCACTGTTGAAAATCGCTCCATCCACCGGCTTTTTGGCGGCATTTGCCATGGCGGCGGTAATGAAGGCCCCGAGATTGGTCTGTCCATTGCGGATGGAGGATTCGCGCCCGTCCAAGGGCACATCCGTGTGATAGACCACAGCATAAGGATCATCTACGACCTGACCGATGATTTCATCCTGAATGCGCTGCCACTTGTCCACAACGCCTTTGACAACAGGGTCATCGGGAATGGCATCGGTAATGGGCACCAACTCAGAGCGAACGGAGACTTCCCCCGTATGGGTGTTGATCTTCATGCGATGCACATACGCTGTTTTTGCGTTGGCATCGGCCTTGGCAACGATGACAGAACCGACGGTATCAATGCTGTTGTCGTGATCGTGCCCGCCCATGAGCAGGGGCACCTGAGGCAGCATGCCGGCCAGTTTGAGGTCTTGCACCAGCTCCAGATGCGTAAGGCCGACGACCACATTGGCCACCGGCTCCAATTTGGCGACAGCCTCCTGAGCAGACTGGAAGGGGTCCAAATAATACACCCAATCTTTGGGATTCGAGTTGATGGTTACGCCAAACAGGCCGATGTTGGCAGTGGTGCCATCGGCATCCTTGACTTCCCAGATGAAGGCTGTGGGAAGTTGACGCTTCTCCCCTCCCACTTCCTTGTAAAAAGGCTCGGGCTTGCCATGGACCATGTGGCGTACATTCGTAGCTACCCACAAAAAGCCGCTCTCGTTAAGGCGTGCCTGCAATTCCTCTTCTTTGAGGTCAAATTCGTGATTTCCGAAAGTGGCTACCTGCAGACCTGCAACATTCAGCGCTTCCACCATCTGGCGTCCCTTGATGCGACTGCCCTGATATTTGAGCGTACCCAGCAGCGACGGACTCAGAAAATCTCCGGAAAGCACAAAGAGCGTGTTGGGATTTTCTTCCTTGAGTTGTTGGTAAAGCGTAGCAACGCGGGCCAGTCCGCCCACTTTGCCGCCCTGCAAAGGGGCTATCTCATACACATCATTGATCTGCAAAAAGATGACCTCGATGATGCCGTCATTTTCAGCCGTATTTTCGACTTTGGCAGGCTCTTCAGCTGCCGGCGGTGCAGGAGGTTGAGGTGTAGTCTCGGTAGTTTTTTGACCGGTCTTGGGTGTGCAGGTCCAAAAGATGAGACTCAGGGCCAGAAAAAAAGACAATCGCTTGAGTGTTTGCATGCTTTGGTGATTTTTTGGGTGTTTTGAACAGCTTGGCAGGCAAAGGTACGGACTTTTTTTTCTACTTTTGAGCCCGACTACAAGACCAAACCACCAAAACCATGTCAAACACTCCTCCTGTCCTCTGGCGGCCATCAAAAGCTTTTGCAGAAGGCTCTCGCCTAAAGCACTACATGAATTACCTGCAAGAAACACGAGGGCTGACTTTTGAAAATTACCAGGCCCTTTGGAAGTGGTCTGTAGAAGAACTCGCGGAATTCTGGGAAAGCCTGTGGATGTACTTTGAGGTCATTGAACACGCCCCTTACGAACGCGTCATCCAGGGCGAGGGCATGCCTTTTTACCGCTGGTTTGAGGGAGCGAAGATCAACTATGCAGAACACCTGTTTCGCTATGCTCAGGACGACAGGCCGGCCATTGTCTTTAAGTCAGAGCGCCACGATTTGGTGGAGATCAGTTGGGCGGAATTGCGCGGGCAGGTGGCCATGATACAGCAGTATCTGCGGGATCTGGGCCTGAAGCCGGGCGATCGCGTGGCGGCCTTTTTGCCCAATATTCCGGAAGCTACCATTGCCTTTATCGCCGCGGCTTCCATGGGCGTGGTCTGGTCCTCCTGCTCACCTGATTTCGGCACCAACAGCGTTTTAGATCGCTTTCGCCAAATAGAACCCCGCGTCTTGTTCGCTGTGGACGGCTACACCTACAACGGCAAGCCCTATGACAAACGCGAAGAAGTGAAGCGCCTCAAAGAGTCCATGCCCTCGGTGGAGAAAGTCGTGCTCATCCCCTTTCTGAATGCCCAGGCCGATTTCAGCGAGATTCCGGATGTCATCCTCTGGAACCACCTTTACCGCGGAGACACTCCTCCCCTGCGCTTTGAGCCCCTGCCCTTTGCACATCCCATCTGGGTGCTGTACTCTTCCGGCACGACGGGCTTGCCCAAGGCCATCACCCACTCGCATGGCGGCGTGCTGATGGAGCATCTCAAGTACCTCGCTTTTCACAACGACGTACACGAGGGCGAGCGCTTTTTCTGGTATTCCACCACGGGATGGATGATGTGGAACTTCGTACAGGCCTCCCTGCTCGTGGGAGCCACCATCGTTTTGTACGAGGGCAGTCCGGCTTACCCCGATCTCAACGCCCTATGGGCATTTGCCGAAAGGGCAAAAATCAATCACTTTGGCACCAGCGCACCCTTTATCGTTGCCTGCATGAAAAAGGGCCTGAGCCCCAAAGAAAAATACGACTTCAGTCAACTGCGCTCGGTCAGCTCGACAGGTGCTCCCCTGCCGCCGGAGGGCTTTGACTGGGTTTATGAACAGGTGAAAGACGACGTCTGGCTGTGCTCCATGAGCGGCGGCACGGATGTGTGCACGGCCTTCGTGGGTGGCTGCCCGCTGGAGCCTCTGTATGAGGGAGAAATTCAGTGCCGTGCCCTCGGCGCCTCTGTAGAGGCTTGGGACGAGGAAGGCCGCTCCCTGATCGAAGAGGTGGGCGAAATGGTCATCACCCGCCCCATGCCGTCCATGCCGGTTTTCTTCTGGAACGACCCCGATAACAAGCGTTATCTCAGCAGCTATTTTGAGAAGTACCCGGGCGTCTGGCGTCATGGGGATTGGATTAAAATCACGGAGCGCGGCAGCCTCATCATCTATGGCCGCTCCGATGCCACCCTCAACCGCCAGGGCGTGCGCATAGGTACGGCTGAAATTTATCGGGCCGTGGATAAGGTGCGCGGCATAGAGGACAGTCTCATCGTCAATCTGGAACTGCCCGACGGCAGCCACTACATGCCTCTTTTCGTCAAATTGGAGGAAGGCGTGCACCTCGATGAAGCCTTGAAAAAGCGCATCAAAACCCAACTGCGCAGCGATTACTCGCCCCGCCACGTGCCCGATGAAATCATTGAAGTGCCGGAGATTCCCTATACCATCAGCGGCAAGAAGTTGGAGGCACCGGTGAAAAAGATTTTGATGGGTATGGACGCGGGCAAAGCAGCCAGTAAAGACAGTCTGAAGAACCCTTCGGCTCTGGATTTTTTCATTGCATTTAGAAGCCGCAAACTGCATGGGTAAAATAGCGCATCTGACCAGCTTGCACCCGACCCGCGATCCGCGCATCTACGAAAAGGAATGCCGTTCTCTGGCCCTGGCAGGCCATGAAGTGCATCTCGTCGTGCCTCAGGCAGGCTCAGAGCTTACCGAAGAAGGCATTCAGCTGCACGGCCTGGGATTGCCCGCCGGCAGCCGGATGAAGCGCCTGCGGGCTGCCTGGTCGAAGGTCTATCGGAAAGCCGTCGAAATAGATGCCGATTTGTATCACATCCACGATCCCGAGTTGCTGCCCGTAGCTTTGCGCCTGAAGCGGCGGGGGAAAAGGGTGATCTATGATGCCCACGAAGACCTGCCCCGCCAATTGCGCAGCAAGAGCTGGTTGCCCGCCGGTTTGCGCCCCTTACTCGCTTTTGCCATAGAGCGCGTGGAAAACTTTTTTGCATCCCGCCTCGATGCCATAGTCTCCCCTACTCCCCATTTGCAGCAACGATTTGCCGGCATCGGCAAACGCAGCGTACAGGTCGCCAACTTTACCCGTATGGAGCAATTCGATGGCCCCTCCTCTACCCCGCCCATACAGGCAGGCGAAAGACCGGAAAAACTGATTTACGTTGGCACACTGTTGAAAGTCAGAGGCGTGGCAGAAATGGTACGGGCTGCTGCCCGGGCGGGCATTCCCCTGCATCTGGCCGGCAATTGGCACGACCCAGAGTACGAAGCGCATTGCCGGAGTTTGCCGGAATGGGAAAATGTGGAATTTCACGGCTACATAGGCCCCGAAAAAAAACGGGAGCTGCTCAACGACAGCCGCATCGGCCTGGTGCTTTTGCACCCCATTGAAAACTACTTGCTGGCCTGGCCCGTTAAATTGTTTGAGTACATGGCGGCAGGCCTGCCCGTCATAACCTCCGATTTTCCCCTGTGGCGGGAAATCGTCGAAGGCGCCGGCTGTGGCATTTGTGTAAATCCCCTTGATGAACGACAAATCGTCGAGGCCATACAACGCCTGATGAACGAACCTGCACTTTGCACCGAAATGGGCGAACGCGGCCGCAAAGCCGCCCGCGAAAAATACAACTGGGAGAGTCAGAAAAAGAATTTGCTACAGCTTTATGAAGAACTCCTTTGAAAAACCGGACTTATTGGTAAGCGTGATCGTCCCCTGCAGGAACGAAGTCGCTTTTTTGCCGGACTTTCTGGAGGATTTACTGCATCAAACCCTGCCTCTTGACCGTTTTGAGGTCATCGTCTTAGATGGCATGAGTGATGATGGCAGCCGAGAAGTTCTTCAGGCCTACAGCAAGCGCTTCCCCTATTTTCAGGTGGTTGACAACCCCGCCCGTTACGTACCCCAAGCGCTCAACAAAGGTATTTCAATGGCCCGGGCGCCCTACATCGCTCGTTTGGATGTACACGCCTCCTACCCTCCCGATTACCTGAAAAAGCTCCTGTACTGGCAGCAGCAGACCGGAGCCGACAATATCGGTGGCCTGTGCCGAACCCTGCCGCGCAGTCAAAGCCCCAGGGCCAGGGCTATTGCAACAGCGCTCTCTCATCCCCTCGGTGTGGGCAATTCGGATTTCCGCACGGGAAGTGATGAAGTCCGGGAAGTGGATACCGTTCCTTTTGGCTTTTTCCCGCGCAGCACTTTTGAGCGCTACGGTTTGTTCGACGAGCGGCTGGTGCGGAATCAGGACATTGAGTTCAACAAGCGAATTCTGAGAAATGGCGGCCGCATTTTGCTCGTACCCGAAGTACACAGCGCGTATTTTGCCAGAGACCGTCTGAGCACGCTTTGGCAGAATATGTTCAGCACCGGAGAATGGGTCGTACGGGCTGTTCGTCTGACGGGGCACTGGAGTGCGCTTTCGCTCAGGCATTTTGTTCCTGCTTTGTTTGTGCTATACCTTTTCACGCTGCCCATGGCCATTTTTTGGGGCCTTACGGCAAATCCCGTTGCGGGCATAGCGCCCTCTGTCCTAAGCCTGATGTACGCCTTGCCGGCAGTGCTCTATGTATTGCTCATAGCCGTTGTCTCGCTCAAGCTGGCCATCGTCCAAAGGGATTGGAGGCTGGTGTTTTACCTGCCGCTCGTATTTTTCAGCATGCACCTCGCTTATGGACTGGGGAGCTGGAAGGCTGTTTTGAAGCTAAGCTGAAGAATGTTGAATAACGATTAACGAACGCTGATTTTAGAAGTTACCGGGAAGTTATATTTCCCGCTAAGACGCCAAAAGCTTCTTTCCCCTGCAACCCTTATTTCAGCAGCATAAAGCCCTTTCCTTTTCATCTCGAGGATTAAAGGCGCTAAGAGGTCAGTATTCAAGCATGGTTGGGGTGCGATACGAAAAAACAACTAAACACTAAACCAACGATACACGATACACGATAAACGCTAAACCGATTTACCCGCTTTCACCGCTTCCACCAATTTCACCAAGAAAGCACTGCCGCCCTTTTCTCCGTCATCAC
>WGBN01000010.1 GCA_015494245.1 Saprospiraceae bacterium
GTAAGTATGTGGGTCATTTGGTTTATCGTTTTTGTGCATGTCTATTTGGTGTTGTTCCATGATTGGATGGAAAGCAATGGCGAGATCTCTTCCATGATCAGCGGCTTTAAATTTTTTAAAAAAGAGCGCTTTAAGGAAGAGTGAGCATGCCGGAGAGTACTCAAAAGAAAGCAATGCCCGATGTTATTTGGAGTGAAGATAAATCCAACAGCATCCTTGTATTAGGCGTGGGCAATTACCTCATGGGCGATGAAGGCGTAGGCGTGCATCTGGTGCATCGCATGGAAAAAATGGATTTACCGCCCTATGTGGATGTGCTGGATGGCGGTACCGCCGGTTTTTTCCTGATGAACGTCTTTGATGTCTATGGAACTGTTATCTTTGTGGATGCTACCATGGACGGCCGGCCTGCAGGTACCATTCGGAGCATTCGCCCCAGGTTTGCTTCGGACTTTCCCAAAAGTCTGAGTGTACACGATGTAGGACTCAAGGACATGGTGGAGACTCTTTATCTTCTTAAAGAAAACAACATGCCCGATCTCTATCTCATCACGATTTCCGTCGAAGGGGTACAGCCCATGACCACTGAGATGACTCCGCCGGTAGAGCAAAGCATCGAACTTGCTATCAGGCATGTTTTGGCTTTGGCCGGAAAAATTAGTGATAGCATATCGTGAAAACATTTCACATCCACATGCAGGGCATCGTACAGGGGGTGGGGTTCCGCCCTTTGGTTTTTTGCCTTGCGGCAAATGAAGGCCTGCGTGGATATGTGAATAACACCTCCGACGGCGTACACATCTGCTTCCATGCCGAAAATTTGGCGAAAGCCAAAGCCTTTGAACAACTTATTCTCGGGCAATTGCCGCCCCGTGCGCGTGTAACGCAGAGCCGGGTTGAGGAAATCTCTAACGATGAGGCATTCGAGGATTTTCGCATCATACACAGCGAGACCGGAGAAAATTTTAAGGGCCTGATGCTCACGCCCGATTTTGCTTTTTGCAAAAATTGCCGCGAGGAGATGTATGACCCGGATAATCGCCGCTATCTCTATCCCTTTATTACCTGTACAGATTGTGGCCCGCGTTATTCCCTCATACGCGGGCTGCCTTATGACCGCGAACGCAGCACCATGGAGGCCTTTACCATGTGTGCCGACTGCCAAAGGGAATACGAAGACCCCTTTGACCGTCGCTATCACTCCCAGACGAATTCCTGCCCTCAGTGTGCCATTAAACTCTTCTTGTGGACACCCGAAGAGGGCAAAAAACCACTGGAGCGCTTCGAAGAAATTGCAGAACTGTGGAAGCGCGGGAAAATCGTCGCTATCAAAGGAATCGGAGGCTATTTGTTGACCTGTGATGCCACGAAGCCCGAGGTCGTACAGCGTTTGCGGAAGCGAAAAAACAGGCCCGACAAGCCTTTTGCACTCATGTATCACGATATGTATGAATTGGCCGAAGATGTGGAGATGGACATCGGAGAAAAGTTGGAACTGGAATCCGTAGAAGCTCCCATTGTAATCATGAGCCTGAAAGAAGACCCCTGGACACCACTTGCCTTTGACGCCATTGTTCCGGGTTTGCATCAACTCGGAGTGATGTTGCCCTATACGCCTCTGTACGATTTGCTGCTGGGGTGTTTTCACAAACCTATTGTGGCAACCAGTGGCAATGCCAGCAATTCCACCATCATCTATAGAGATGAACAGGCAATCGAACAGTTATCCCTCATCGCCGATGCAATTTTGATTAACAACAGAGAAATTGTACTTCCGCAAGATGACAGCATTGTGCGTTTTACGCCCCTGAAGCGTCAAAGAATCGTTTTGAGGCGTTCACGTGGCATGGCGCCTTCTCTGATTCAAGAGGGTCTGAGGCTTTCGCCAAATGCCGTATTGGCGATGGGTGCCATGTTGAAGAGTACTTTTAGTATTCTGCATCAGGGGAATCTCTTTGTCAGTCAATATCTCGGAAATACAGAGCATTACGAAGCCCAGGAGAACTATCGGGAGGTCTTCAGGCATTTTGAAAGCCTTTTTCACTTTGAACCGGAATACATTTTGGTGGACAAACATCCGGCTTATTTTTCGACTCAGTGGGGGCGTGAACTGGCAGAGCAGAGAGGCATTCCCGTGCTGGAAGTTCAACACCATCTCGCGCATTTTTATGCCGTGTTGGGAGAGCACAATTTGCAGGAGACCGGGCAGCGAGTGTTGGGAGTGATTTGGGATGGCACGGGCCTGGGCGATGACGGGCAGGTTTGGGGAGGAGAGTTTTTTTCTTATGAAAATGGCAGGGTAGAGCGGTTAGGGCATTTGCCGTATTTTGATTTTATTTTGGGCGACAAAATGCCCCGGGAGCCACGCATCTCAGCTTTGGCTTTGACGAATGGCCTGGAAGGCGCAGATGAATTTTTGCAATCTCGTTTTACGACTGAGGAATGGCGCATTTACCGGCATTTGTTGGAGGCCGGCAGTGATTTAAAGACCTCCAGTGTGGGGCGTTTGTTTGATGGTGTGGCTTCGCTTTTGTTTGGCATAGACCGGCAAACTTACGAGGGGCAGGCTGCCATGCAGTTGGAGCAGGGGGCTTATCGTTATTTCCGAAAGAACGGAATTTCCTCTTATTATTCTTATTTGCCTGCAGGTACCTTGCCGGAAAATATGACAATTTTTCTGCTACAGGCCATTTTGCAGGATTTGAAAAAAGGTCTGGAGCCCGATTTTATCAGTGCCAGGTTTCACTTGTCACTTGTACAATACATTGCTAACTTTGCCGAAGCTCAGGGCTTTGAGCACATTGCCTTTAGCGGAGGTGTTTTTCAAAATGCCTGGCTGACAGATTTAACTATCTCGTTGATGGGCGATGATAAAAAATTGTATTTTCACCGGCAGCTTTCGCCCAATGATGAATGCATTTCGTTTGGGCAGCTGATGGCTTTTCCGGGGATGGAAAATCAGAGCATCTGACAAAGTGGTTTGTGCAGCAAGAGTTGTCTAAATGATTTTTTTCGGGTACAAAACGGCGAGGCATGAGTAAGCTACGAGCTTTTTTAAAAAGGCGGAGTGAAACTTTACAGCAAGAGCGCAGTGGGAGGAAGTCGCATACTGAGGAGCAGCAGGCAACGAGAAGTAAAGAGCTGACTGATGAGCAGTTCTGGGATATTTTGCGTCGTATGAAAGAGGAAAGCGAGGCCGGTGGCGAGTCTGCTTTTGAAGTACTGGTGCGCATTTTGGAAGCGTATAGCGAAGAGCAGGTCGAGCAGTTTGTCAGGCAATACGAATTGCTGATGGAATAACTTCAAAACTCGAAGCGATGAAATTCCTTACTGAATATCGAGATCCTGAGCTTGCGGCTCAAATTTTAGAGGAAATTAAGCGGTGTGTTACCCGCCCTTGGAAGATTATGGAGGTTTGCGGCGGGCAGACGCAC
>WGBN01000011.1 GCA_015494245.1 Saprospiraceae bacterium
GACAAACAGTGGTATCACCAATACGTGGGTGAAGAGGTCAATGCTCGCGCTGCCCATACGCCCGCTTTTCTCACAGACCTGGCTTACTTGCTTCGCGCCTTTATAGATGTGTATGAATACACTCAGCAATTGAGCTGGCTGGAGGATGCTTCCGACTTGGCGACGTATGTTATAAAACATTTCTACGACGAAGAGAGGAAGCGGTTTTACCTTACGGCCGAAGCCGGAGACGATCTCATCCTGCGTCCGGTCGAAGATCGGGATAGCGAGACGCCTTCGGGCGCTGCTTATGTGACGGATGCTCTGTTTTACCTCGCTCACGCGCTGGGTATAGAGCGTTTTGGCGAACTTGCCCGGGAAGCTTTGGAAGCCCATGTGCCCCGCTTGTCGGAACATCCGCTTGCCTGGTCGGCCTGGGCGACAGTTTTGCTGGCCGAGCAGGAGGGGCGAAATGAATGGATCCTTGTGGGCCCCAATGCCGGTGTTCATGCGCGTCAATGGCTGCAAAAGTACCTGCCCCTGCGCATCTTCATGAGTACTGAGCAGCCCTCGGACTTACCTCTCTTTAGAGATCGCTTTCAGCCGGGGAAGACCCTGCTGTACCATTGTCACCATTTTAGCTGCGATCCACCCATAGCGCTTTAGACCGAACATTTTTTCCATTCAGGCCGTTGATGCTTGAAAGGGACATCTCTGCCATTTTTCGTACTGTGAGAAAGCACGTAACCATTTGCTGACAAGGAAAGCCTTGCCGGCAATATGAGATTTGCCCAAAACTGATTGCTTATGTTCGAAAATTTACCCCGTCCGGCCCGGAGTGGCTGGTGCTGTATAAAACCTTTTTTCGGCTTTGCTTTGCTTCTGCTTGCTTCTGTGCATGCTTTGGGGCAGGACCCTTCTTTCTCGCAGTTTTACGCCAACCGCACTTACCTGAATCCCGCCCTCACCGGCTTGCAGGAAGGCACTTCCATAGCTCTGGCCAGCCGCATGCAGTGGGTGAGCATAGACAAGGGCTTTCGCACTTACGATTTTGCCTTAGAGCAGCAGTTCCCCTTTTTGGGCGTTGGTCTCGGCCTGCAATTTACGCGGGATGAGGAGCTGTTTGCGGGCTTCAATACCCAGCAGTTGGGTTTTTTGTTTAGCTATACCATAGGCGGTGCGCATCACAATTTGCACTTCGGCATGAAGACCGGCCTGGTGCAGCAATCCATTGATTGGGACAAGCTCATTTTCTCGGGTCAGCTCGATCCGGTGTACGGTCTGGTGTCGGGGCAGTTGCTGACACCGGCTACGGACAAGGTCTCTTACGGCGATCTCGACTTCGGCGCTGCCTGGCGCTGGGATATGAACAGCCGCAACCAGGACAGGGGCCTGATGATGGGCTTTAGTCTGCACCACCTGCCTTGGCTGTTCAGCAAATCGGCCAAAGGAAACAGTTCTTTTTTAAATGGCGACGCCAGTCCGGCGCCCCGTCTTACCCTGCATGCGGCCGTGCGTTTGCCGGCGAGTTTGTTGCGGCAGGGCAAGCAAGGCGTTTTGTATTGGATGCCCGTTTTTAAGTGGGATGTGCAATCGTACAAGCTGCTGAAATTGGACGAGAGCGTGATGGTAACCACAGCGGGCATCAATCTGTTCGTAGAGCAGTTTTATGCAGGTGTTATGTATCAGAATCGGGCTCTTACGCCCAATGCACGACATACCGACGCCCTTATCTTTACGGTAGGGGGCTATTCCCTGAGGCGTAAAAGCGATGTGGAGCCACGCTTTTTCATTGGGCTTAGCGCCGATTTCAACCTTACGGGTCTGAGCCTGAGTTCCGGTCAGGTTTATGAGGTGCAAATGCGATACGTCTTTGACGGCCTGCTCAGGGCAAACGGAAAACGAAGGAACAGAAACAGGGTGAAGTGCCCTACTTTTGGCTTGTGAGAGCTTATATTCAGCGTGAATTGGTTTGAGCGGCTTGTACTGCTCAAACCACAAAATCAGAAAGCTTGGCTTTCCCAAACTGCCTCGGTTTGGGAATCACTAAAAACGGGGAAATGAAAAAACTTTACACCTTCTTTGCGTTTTGGTTATGCTCCCTTGCCGGGCTGAATGTTTTGACGGCTCAATGTGCCATGAACGTGAGCGACTTGACTCCCTGTGCCGGAGCGGAGGTGCAGTTTTCGGTGGTCATGCCCCAGGCGGGGAGCACCTATACCTGGGATTTTGACGGCGACGGCCAGGCCGACAGCACGGGGACGGATGTGAGTTTTGCCTTTCCCCTTTCTCAACAGACCCAGACCTATGAGGTAACTTTGTTTGAAAATGGCCTGGCTTGCAGCAGTCAGAGCCTTGAGGTGCAAGCCAGTCCGGATGTGGCAGTGGGGTTGGTGGGCTTGGATGCCACCCTTTCGGGAAATGCCATCAATGCGTGCAACAACGTGGATTTTCTGCATCTGACGTTTTTCAACGCTTCACAAAGCGTGGACAGCACTGCGGGCTATACCATCATCTGGGGAGACGGCAGCGCTCCGGAATATTATCCGGTGGAGGCTTTTTCAGGCAGTGATACCATTGGTCATACTTATTTGGAGCACGGATATTTCACCATTTACATCACGGCAGAAGGTACCAATGGCTGTGTTTTTACCCAGCCCTATATCCTTTACAATGGAGGAAACCCCTCGGTGGGCTTGTCGAATCCCGGCAATACCGTAGGTCTTTGCGTGCCGGCTACGGTCAGCTTTCCCATTACGGATGTGGAGAACAACCCGCCGGGCACGGAATACACCTTGTATCTGAACGGCATGGAAATTGCGCATTACAGCCAGGACAGCCTGCCGTCTGAATTTGTCTATACCTTTGAAGAGCCCTCTTGTGGCTGGGTAACCAGTACCGGCAATTATCAGGATGCCTTTGACATCAGCATCGTAGCTTCCAATCCCTGTGCTTCTTCTACGGCTACCATTGAGCCGATTTCTGTGAGTGCGCCGCCCGAAATGATGATTCAGGTCAATGGGGGCGGCGGGGCTGTCGCCTGCAGCGGAGCAATTACGACCATCACCAATGCCACCGTGAATTACAACCAGATCGTCAATCAGGAATGTTTGGATGTGCTCAACCCCACCTGGACTGTTCTCGGCGGCACAGAGGGTACGGATTGGGTTTTGGAGGGCGGCAACCTGTATGGTTCGCAGAGCATTGATGTAAACTTTATCACCCCCGGGGTTTATACCGTGGAGATGACCTTTGCCACGCTTTCCTGTGGTGAGTTTACGGATAGTGTGGAGATCGAAGTGCTGAGCGGTCCGCCCCTTTCCGGCGGGCCAAATCTGAGCTTAGACAGCCTCTCCGGCAGCGGTGGTGGAGGTTGCCTTCCCATCGTCCTGGATTTGACCTTGCCTTCAACGGATTCCACAGCCGATTACCAGTGGCAGATTACGCCTGCAGAGGGCTGGAATTGGGTGAGCGGCTCGGACAGCACGGGCAGCATCAGCATAGAATTTGTGGAGGGCGGCACTTACGACTTCAGCCTGACGGCTTCCAACGCCTGTGCCGAAGTTTCCTGGGACACCACCTTGCTCATTCAGGGGCCGCCGCGCATTACGCTTTCTCCCTTGCCGGATTTTTGCGCTTCAGCCGTTTTGAATTTTGATGCGAGCATGGTGTCGGTTTTGCTCAACAGCGATTCTCTGGATTTTCTTTCCTGGTCTTTTCCGGGGGGGCAGCCTTCGAGTTCGACCGATTTATATCCTTCGGGCATTGTCTATGACCAGCCCGGGCAGTACGAGGTGCAACTCATTGCAGGCAACAGTTGTGGGCAGGATACCGCTACAGCTTCTTTTGTGGTGCAGGATTTGATCAGCCTGACGCCGCCTCCGGCCTCTTCGGTCTGTGATGGGGATACCTATTTGGCTTTGCCCGATATTTCGCCTGCCGGCGGCCAATGGTGGGGGCCGGGTTTGGTGAATGGAGACCACTTTAATCCATCTTCTGTGGGGGCAGGCACTTACACCTTGTATTACAGCTATGGCATTGAGAGCTGTGCCGATACCACGAGTTGGGAAGTCGTCGTAAATCAGGGCCCACAGGTACAGACGGGCAATGACCTCGTGTTGTGCATCTCGGACGATCCCGTTTTGCTTTCGGCTACGCCCGCGGGCGGTCAGTGGACGTTCCCTCCGGATGCCGTTATGGACGGCCTGGCCTTTTTGCCGGAAGCTTCTGGTGAAGGGCTGTACGAGTTTGTCTATACTTTGACGGATGCCCAGTCTTGTACGGCCAGAGACAGCCTGCGCATCCAGGTAGCGGGCAATGTGCAAATAGATTTTACAGCTGAGAGTGAAGTGTGTGAAAACGTGGAAATTTCTTTTGAAGCTGCTACCGACAGCCTTCCCCTGATTTGGGATTTTGGCGATGGACAGACGGCTCAGGGGGTGAATGTGGTACATACTTATGCCCAGGCCGGCACTTATACCGTAAGTCTCACGCCCTCCGATCCGAATTTGACCTGCCTGCTTCCTTCCTCACAGCAGGTAGAAGTCTTGCCTCAGCCACAGCCGCAATTGAACTTGAGCGTGCAAAGCGGTTGCGAGCCCTTGGATGTTTCCTTTCAAAATGCAGGCTCCATAGCCGTCGAAAACTGGCAATGGGATTTTGGCAACGGCCTGACTTTCAACGGCCCCCAACCGCCGGCTTATCTGACGTATGAAAGCGTGGAAAACGACACCACTTCGTATGTGGTTACGCTGGTGGGCAGCAATAGCTGCGGGCAAGCACAGGTCTCTCAGACCCTGACGGTCTATCCCTTGCCGGTGGCCGATTTTGCCATGGCCTTGGATACCGGTTGCGCCAGCGTGTCGGTGGAGTTTCTCGATGCCTCTTACGGCAGCCCGCAAAACTGGCAATGGGACTTTGGGGATGGAAGCATGTATGCGGGCCCGCAGCCACCGGTACAACTCTTTGAGGGAGATACCATACCGGTAACTTATACCGTAAACCTGACAGTCAGCAATGCCTGCGGGAGCGATGAGGCCTCGGAACAGTTCACGGTTTATCCAGAAGAGGTAGAGGCTTTTTTCAACCTCAGCAACCAGCAGGGCTGTGCGCCCTTTACGGTGGAGTTGCAGGACTTTAGCACGCCGGGTACGGTGGTGAGCTGGGAGTTTAGCGATGGCGGCACGGCCCAGGGGCCGCAGGTCTCTCACACTTTTGCAGAGCCGGGCGTTTACGGCATCTGGCTTTTTGCGACCAATGCCTGTGCAGCTGATAGCACTTATGCGGAAATTACAGTTTTGGATTCGCCCGATCTGGCCTTTGCCGCTCAGCAGCCCGCCTGTGCGGGGCAGTCGGTCTTGTTCGAGAACCTCTCCCAAAATGCCGTAGGCTCTTATTTCGTCTTTCCCAATGGAGACACTACTTATGCAAATAATCCCTATTATACCTTTGAAGTTCCGGGAACCTATGAGGTCTGGTTGTACGCACAGCATCCCCTCACCGGCTGCGAGGCCGGTTTGAGTCAGTTTGTGAGCGTTCACGATTTGCCGGAGCCGCAGTTTTCCGCAGATGTGCAAGAGGGCTGTGTGCCTTTGCAAGTGCAATTCATCAATCAGAGCCAGGGAGCCGATTTCTACCAGTGGCATTTTGGCGATGGTGCGGTTTCCGTACAAGATCAGCCCTCCTATACTTATACCGAAGCGGGGCAGTATCCCGTGTCTTTGGTGGCGATTAGCACCGAGGGCTGTGCGGATACGCTCTTGAACATGACTGTAGATGCCTGGCCGCGTCCGCAGTCCGATTTTGATTTGGTGTATGATGAAAGCGCCTGTGGTTTGCCGCTTTCTGTTCAGGCGTTTGATCTTTCCTCCGGCAGCGATGCCTATACCTGGACGCTTGATGGGCAATTTATTTCTTCTCAGCCTTCACCTGTTTTTGACATTGATTTTACAGGTGTTCATCAGGTGATGTTGGAAGTCTCCAATATTTATGGATGCAGCGATGTGCATAGC
>WGBN01000012.1 GCA_015494245.1 Saprospiraceae bacterium
CAACGCAGGTGTTCCTGTTCGTGGGCCTTGCCGTGTTCTTTGGAACTGCCGAGCGGGAGATTTTTATGGGGAAGTTTCTTTTTCATTTTTCACAATTTTTTGACGTAAGAGGAAAGGTCTCAGCACAATTGAAATTCGGGTTTGCGGGCAATGTGCTGTATCAGCACGGCTACCTGGTAGGGAGCCGTCTCCCAACCCAGATTCCAAAGCCCCTGGTCGTAGTAATTCTGGGGCACTTCCCACTTAAAGACCGTAACGGCCTGATCCATGGCTTCGGGCGTCTGCAGGCTGTTGGGCAGGAAGTGGTTGACGATGGCCTCCGTAATCAGCTGGGGATCGTTGGAGTAGCCTCCGACCAAATCCACGGCGAAATCCCGCAGACTGTCCAGGTAGTTCTCTACAATATAATAGAGGTAATAATCAGCCGTCAGCCAGCGCCCGGTCAGGGTGCCGGAATTGATCCAGGCTGTGTCCCCCGGCCAACCGGCCACGTCTATGGGGCTAAACAAATCCTGGCCCAACATCTCCGCCAGATAGCGCACATTCTCTAAAACAGTGGCATCGGAAGACAAGCCCGATTGAGCTATCAAACCCAAAATCATCTCATAAGGGCTCTTCACCTTTACGCCTATGTTGTTGTCGTGAAAAAAGTGCTCGCTCTTAAACAGTTGGCGATACACCGGCTCCAGTTCAAAATTGTTGTCTTTAAAGGTCTGAGCCAGTTGAGCGATGATGTCCTCATCCACCTGAGGGCCAACAAAATATTTGTAAATTTTCCTGCAAATATGCGTGGCAACTTGATCCTGCCTTTCGGCAAATAAAATGTCGTGCACGTCATCATAGCCCCAGTTCCCCGTCTGGCCGAAGATGGTCTTTTCGCCATCGTCGTGAAAGTAGGGCACAAACTCAATGGGGCCGCAATAGACGTCTATGCCATTCCAACCCGTCAGAGCGCGGGCCGTTTCCACGATGTCTTGCTGGGTGTAGCCGTTGTCGGCGCCGAGGGTAAACAGCTCGTACAATTCGCGGGCGTAATTTTCATTGGGCTCGAATTTGTTGTTCTCCACCCCGTTGAGGAAAATCAACATGGCAGGCGTAATGCCTATGGCTTTGGTAAACTCCTTGAAGTTGCCCAGCGCATACTGTTGTAAAATTTTGTGGTACTCATACATGTACGAAGGGCAGAAATAGGACTCAAAGCGCGTTACGAAGTGATTGCTCCAAAACAGGGCGAGTTTGTCGCGCAGCCCTCCGCCGTTTTGCTGCAACATGCCCTGTATCCAGAGGTAATTCCAGCTAAAAAATTGCTCAAAAATCTGATCGTCAATCATGTCGGGATCGTAATCGTCCACCGTCCAGTTGGCCCAAACGGGAGGATCGGGAAGGGGCGTGGCCAAGGCCTCGTCAATGAGCGCATCCACCAAATCCTGAGGCGACTGCTGAAGCGCGGCCTGAATGGTACTGTGGCTTGCGCCAAATGCCAGGCGGCGATAAAGATGCTGCACGCGCTGCTCATCCCAGGGCATATCTGCCGAAGGAACGTAAGGCGCCAGCGTACCCGTTTCGCAAGAAAAAAGAACACTCATAGGGTAAGATTTTGATGGCAAAAGAAATATAAGGTTAAAACGAAGTGGCTCGAGCGGTACAAACCGCCCAAAAGGCTCATTCGCCTGAGTTTCAAAACTTGGGGGAGACCGGATTTACTACAAGGGGTAACGGACTGCTGTCGCGTTTTGTTACAAATAACCGCTGCCAATATACGACCTCTTTGCAAAAAATCGTTTGAGAATTTGGAAAATCCCCAAAGAGCCTTTACATTTGCCACCGATTTGACCAAAAACTGAAGAAAAGTCGTCCCAAAATCGGATTTTTTTGGACTGAAAATGCCATAAAAAACCTGTTTCAAACCCTCTCACCATGAATCTCAGAACATTTTTCACCTTCGCTGCTTTCCTGCTGTGTGTAGCAGCTCTCCCCGCACAAAGTTCAAGCGAACAACTGGCCCTCTCCTCCGGCATAGATCAACTCGACCATGCCTTCTACCAGGATAGCGAAGAAGGCCTCTATTTCATTGACTTCGATGCCGTAAGCGTCATCGTAAAATCCATCCTCATCCTGGATGGCCAGGGCAACGAAAAGTTCAAAGTCGAAGGCTCCGAAGCCCCCATCAACGACATTTTTGAAATTGACCCCAAAGCCCTCGGCCTCAGCCCGGGTACCTATACCCTGGTGGTCAATTCCTATACGGACAGCTGGAAAAAGACCATTACGGTCAAGTAAGTATATTCAAAACGAAGAGGCTTGGGCAGCGTAAAGCCGCCCAAACCTCTAAGCCCAAAAAACTGGCTTCCCCAAACCTCTTCGGTTTGGATAAATAAAAAGGACAATCTCGGTTTCCGGCGGGCCTTCCGGCCTGCCGGAAGAATGCGTTTTGCACACAGAGCATTTGTGCAAACCTAAACCGAGATGTTATGAAGATTCTTTCCTCTGTACTCCTTACCTCACTGCTCCTCTTTTCAACCCAAAAAATCAACGCCCAGGGAGCAACCTGCGCAACAGCCCTTGCCATAACCCCCGGCACCTACACCGCCGACGGCCCCTCTTCCGGCAATGGAGCTTCTAACCTTTGCTTTGGTGGAGGAGCTACCCATGCCGACTGGTACTCCTACACGCCCACTGCCGATGGCACCATAGACATCAGCGCCTGCAATGGCGGAGCCGATACCCGACTTTCAGTCCATACCGGCAGTTGCGGCTCCCTGACTTGTCTGGCCTCCAACGATGATGCCTGCGACCTGGGAAATGGGGGCCTATATGCCTCTGAGCTGACCAACATCAGCGTAACAGCGGGCACCACTTATTACATCGAATGGGATGACAATTGGAGCCTTTCAGGATTTACCTGGACGCTGAGTTACACGCCACCTCCTGCCTGCCCCGCCCCCGCCAATCAAACGGCTACCAACATCACTGCCACCAGCGCCGACCTGGACTGGAGCCAAAGCGGAAGTCCGGGCAGTTGGGATATCGAATGGGGCCCTTCGGGCTTTACCCAGGGCAGCGGCACGTTGATCTCCGGCATCAGCTCCCATCCCTATACCCTCAATGGCCTTTCGGCAAATACCTCTTACGACTGGTACGTCAGAGCCGATTGCAGCAACAGCGGCAACGGTCAATCCACCTGGACGGGACCGCACACCTTTACTACGGCTTGCGCCACCGCTACAAATGTCCCCTACAGCACGGACTTCGCAAGCAACCCGCCCTGCTGGACTGTCCAGGATGTAAATGCAGATGGCCTCACCTGGGCGTGGAACGGAGGCACGTATTCCGGCTGCGACAACGGCCCGGGCGACTTTGACATATCTCCTACCGGAAACACGAGCTTTGATGACTGGCTGTTCAGCCCCGAGTTTACACTGAACGGAGGCAGTGAATACTTCATAGCTTTTAATGTCGGTCCTACCACTGCCCCCACGACTACGCCCACGCTACGCGTATATGCCATGGATGCTCCGGACCCGACTACGGCCAACAAAATACTCCTGTTTGAAGGCAGCGATCTCGATTATTTTATTCAGCCCCCGTATAATTTCTGCTCTCCGGCCAATTCCACCTTCACGGCTCCTTCGGGTTGGTCTGCCTATTACATAGGATTTTACTGCAGTGGAATGGCTTCTTCAGGCCCCGTCATAGACGATTTCAGCATCAAAAGCGCTCCTGCGCCCTCCTCTATGGTCATTAACAATACCAACGAAGGATACTGTATCGTATATATCTTACAGGGCGTAGCCGGCAACGGCTGGCACCATATTTACGACTCCAACAATCCAACGGAAGTCGTTTTGTCCATCAACTCCAACGGGCAAGTACTCGATTACGTGAAGCTAACGAAAGAAGACTATACCTACACGCAGACTTTGACAGATGCCAATACCGGCAATTCCAAAAAGCTCATGAGCAGAATTTTCGAGCTCAAAAGCCTCAATGCCCCAAGCGCTCCCGTAAGCATCCGCCTGTACCAGACCGATCAGGAGCTGACCGATATGAACAACAGCAGTGCGGGCAGCGGCATGAGCAATTTCGCTGCCTCCGACTTAGACGTAACCCATTATTTCAGCAACACCAACCAGTCTTGCACAGTTACCGACAACACCCCCGATGGCAACATTACAGAAAAAATAGACAACGCAGCCATCACCGCCAACACGACTGTTTCCAACGGCTTCTACTTGGAGTTTCAGATAAACCCTTTGATCGAATTTTTCGCTCATGAGCCCTCTGTCGGGCCCTTGTCCACCAATACCTTTCCTCTAACGCTCATCTCTTTCAAAGCCTTTGCGCGGGATGAGTACAACCAAATCCTTTGGAGCACTGCCACCGAAGACAACCTCCGCTTCATCAACGTAGAGCGCTCTTCCAACGGCCAGCCCCCCTGGCAGAGCATCGCGCAGCTTCCGGGGCGCAACACCCCATACACGCAGCAGTACGAAGTCAAAGACGAAAACCCCCTGCCCCTCTCCTACTACCGCCTGCGGTTTACAGACTGGGACGGCAGTGAGGTGATCACTTCCACAAAGTTCGTCAGGCGAGAGGATTTGCCGAAAGGCCAAATACAAATCTATCCCAATCCCGCCGGGGAAACCCTGCTTATAGACATCACAACAGCACAGCCTGAACAGACTGTGCTCAAGCTCTACGCCACCACAGGCGAGCTGCTGCAAAGCCGCAAGACAGAGCTGCAGGAAGGAAACAATCTGTTGAAATGGGACCTTAGCGCCCTGCCCTCCGGCATCTATCTGCTCAAAGCCGAAAGCCGGAGCTGGAGTCAAACCCTCAGGTTTTTAAAATAAACACAATCAGAAGGAAGAAAAACGCATCAATTCCCCGCGTTTTTCTTCCTGACTTCGCCGGGAGGATAGCCGAACTGCTCTTTGAAGGCCGTAGAAAAATAAGCAGGAGATGAAAACCCACACTGAGTGGCAATTTCAGAAATGCTGCCGGAGCCTTCTAACAACAGTTTAAACGCATATAACAGACGCATGCGGCGAAGCAGCTCCTGGGGCGAGCAGGCCGTAAGCGCCTTGACTTTGCGGTGGAGCTGGCTGCGACTCAGATACATTTGGTCGGCCAAAGCGGCAATGGTAAATTGCTCGTCGGAGATGTGCTGTTCGATGATGGTTCGCAGGCGAAGCAGGAAGTTTTTTTCGTGCTCGTCCAATTCGACGGAGAGGGCGGAGAAGGGCGCCAGTTCTTTTTGCAATTTTTCCTGCAGGCGCTTCTGTTCTTCCAGCAGGTTGGTCAGGCGAATGCGAATTTCTTTGAGCAAAAAGGGCTTGGTCAAATAGGCCGAAGCGCCGCAATTCAGGCCTTTCATCTTTTCTTCTTCCCGGCTGTGGCCGGTAAGCATCACGATGGGAATATGGCTGCTGCGCTCATCGCTTTTCACCTGCCGGCACACTTCATACCCGTCGAGCAGGGGGATGGACAAATCTAAGAGGATGAGATCGGGCAAATACTTTTGTACCTTTTCCAGGGCTTCCCGCCCATCGGCCGCATAGCGAACGGCATACTCCTTTTGCAATTGCCGGCCCAGCCAAAAGCGCAGTTCGGAATCGTCTTCCACGATCAGCAACAAAGGCTGCTCTTCAGCCTGTTCCAGCTCGCGGAGGCTCTCGCGCAAGTGTTCGTAATCCCTTTCGAAAAGCGCTTCCCGCTCCTTTGGCAACATGCCCAAGCCTTCAAAAAAGGCGCGGTCCGTGCGAATGCGAAGCGAAAGATCGTTCCCTCGCCTTTTTTAGACTCTACCTCCACATCTCCCCCATGTGCGCGGGCCAGCTGACGCACCAAGGTCAGACCCAGGCCGCTGCCCGGCTGCAAGCCGGAAGAGCGCATGGAAGAAAAGCGCTCAAATATCTGATCCAGAACCTGCGGGGCTATGCCCGGCCCTGTATCCCTCACTTCTATACACACAAAGGGCGCTTCCCGCTCCATGGCTACATACACTTCATCGCCTTCCTCACAAAACTTAAAGGCATTGGTCAATAAATTGTTGAAAATGGTGCGGACGATCTCCTTGTCAAAATAATCCTGTGCCAAATCAGCGCCTATCTGTACCTGCAGGTCTATGTCCTTTTTATGCACCCACACATCAAAGCCCTCCACTTCTTTGAGGAGAAAGTCGGACAGCATCCCACAGGAGGGTTGAGGCAGAAATTTTCCGCTTTCGAGTCGGGCGAGTTGCAAGAGGCGATCCACGAGCTGCAGGAGGCGATGGGCATACCTGCGAATAAGCGGGGCGGAATTTGCCTGCGAGCCGCCCCCCTCTTTTTGCTGCTCAAGGGAAGAGAGGATGAGGCTCAAAGGCGTCTTAAACTCATGGCTCAGGTTGATGACGAAATCCGATTTAAAGTCATTGAGCTCGCGCAGTTTTTCGATTTCCGCCTTATCCATTTGAGCTTGCAATTCGGTAACTTTTTGCCGCAAGGCATAGCGATTTCGCAAGTACAAAAAAGACATCAGCAAGATGGCGAAGCCTCCCATGCTGCCCCAGAA
>WGBN01000013.1 GCA_015494245.1 Saprospiraceae bacterium
GACCTGGTGCCCGACAACCTCTTTAAGGCCATGAGCAACAACGGGAAAATGCTCCAGGTCATTTTCTTTGCCATCTTCTTTGGCATCGGGCTCATCCTCGTGCCCGAGGAAAAATCGGCACCCGTAAAGGCCTTTTTTGACGGGGTCAATGAGGTCATCCTCAAAATGATAGACCTCATCATGCTCATGGCCCCGGTAGGCGTTTTTGCCCTGCTCGCCGCCCTCGTGGTGGAATCGCCGGGCTGGGATTTGTTTAAGGCCCTGCTGGGCTACTCCATGAGCGTATTGATCGGGCTGAGCATCATCATCTTCCTCTTCTATCCCACTTTGGTCAAACTCATTACCAAGCGAAACTACAAGTTTTTCTTCAACGGCATAGCTCCGGCCCAGTTGCTGGCCTTTTCGACCAGTTCCAGCGCTGCCACCCTGCCCGTTACCATGGAGCGGGTCGAAGAACACCTCGGCGTAGAAGAAGAAGTCGCCAGCTTCGTACTGCCCATAGGCGCCACCATCAACATGGATGGCACCAGCATGTACCAGGCCATTGCAGCTGTCTTCATCGCCCAGGCCTTTAACATGGAGCTGAGCCTGTCCGCCCAACTTGGCATCATCCTGACAGCCACCCTGGCCTCCATCGGCTCTGCTGCCGTGCCGGGGGCAGGCATGGTCATGCTCGTCATCGTTTTGGCGCAAGCCGGCATACCTGAAGCAGGCCTGGCCCTCATCTTCGCCGTGGACCGCCCCCTCGACATGTGTCGCACCACCGCCAACGTAACCGGCGATGCCACCGTTTCCATGATCGTCGCCAAAAGCATGGGAAAATTAAGTGAGCCACAACCCAAAGAATGGAATGAGGTCTATCACCAAAAAAAATAAAATGAAGCACAGCACGCCCATACTCGCTCTCCTCCTGCTCTTCCTCAGCAGCATGCCCTCCTGCATCGAGGAAATCAATCCCTACACCCTGCTGCCGCCCGGACGCTGGCGGGGCGTCCTGCATCTCGAACAAAAACCGATGCCCGGCCAAAAAGATGTCGAAGAAACGCCCAACCCGCGCATGGAAGACGTGCCCTACGGACAACTGCCGTTCCTCTTTGACCTCACCTACTCCGGCGACAGCACTTTCTACATAGAAATCATCAATGGCGAAGAACGCCTGCGCATAGACGACATCAGCACCTGGCACGACAAAAGCACCGGCCACGACAGCATACGCATCAATTTCCCCGTCTATGATACCCACATCCTGGGGCGGTGGAAAGAAAACATCATCCAGGGAGCCTGGTTCGTGCCCGCGCGAGGCAAATACAGCATCCCTTTTGAAGCAGAGTTTGGCCGAAGCTACCGCTTCACCACCGTGCGCAAAAAACCCGTTATGGACCTCAGTGGGCGCTGGGCCACGACCTTTGCTCCCGATACGGAAGATACCTTCAATGCCATAGGAGAATTTAAACAAGAAAACAACCACATCAGCGGCACTTTCGCTACAGAAACCGGAGACTTCCGCTTTCTCGACGGCACCGTACAGGGCGACAAAATGTACCTCTCCTGTTTTGACGGCAGCCACGCCTTTCTGTTCGCCGCCAAAATCATGCCCGACAGCACCCTCAGCGGCACCTTCCAATCGGGCATACACTATCGCACGGATTGGATCGCTCATCGCGACCCTCAGGCTACACTTCAGCATCCCGACTCCCTCACTTTTCTCAAACCCGGCTACGAGCGCTTTGAGTTTGCCTTCCCCGATCCTGAAACGGGAGACACCGTATCCATAAACGATGCTGCATTTGCCGAAAGGCCAAAAATCATTCAAATCATGGGGACCTGGTGCCCCAATTGCAGAGACGAAACGAGATTTCTCACAGATTACCTACGAAAACATCCCGAGCTCAACATAGCCGTCATCGGCTTGTCCTTCGAAAAGGGGAAAGACCCCGAGAAAGCCTTCCGGTTGATACGCACCTTCAAGCAAAAGATGAAAGTGCCCTACCCCGTGCTCTATGCCGGCCCTCCCGGAGCCGCTGCTGCCGAAGCCCTGCCCATGCTGCAAAAAATCGTCTCCTACCCCACCATGATTTTCCTCGACAAGGACAATCGCGTCCTGCGCATACATACCGGCTTTTACGGTCCTGCTACAGCAGAATACCGCGCTTTTACCGAAGAATTCGACCAGTACATCCGGCAATTAAACGACCAAAAATAAAGCCATGACTGCCGAACACACCCTCGCTCTGCTCTACCATCCCGCTCAGGAAAGCGACGCCCGCCGCATGGCCGAAGAGCTCAAACTGGCCCCCATCCGCAGCCATTTGCTCGACATCCGGACAGCCGAAAACTGGGAGCAAGCCAATGCCGACGACTACATCCTCCTCTTCCTCAGCGACAACCTCCTCCTCGACCAGGATGGCATGAAGCTCGCCGCCAGTTACCTCCCCCAATGGCAGTCGGCAGGCAAACTCATCCTCCTGCTCACGCCCGGTACGCGCACTACCGAAAAGGGGCGCACAGAACGCTACCCCACCCAAATCGAACGCACCAAAGACTTCATGCGCTACATCAATTACTGGCAACAAAAATACCTCGAATTGCGCCGGCAAAAGCGCCAGGCCTCTCAGGAAGAACTGCCCGCCATCCGCGAAAAAATCCAAAACCTGCGGGCCATATCTGCCGATATCGGCAATTTCTTCAACTTCCTGCGCTCGCTGGAAAGCTACAAGCCTGAAGAGGTGCAACAAGACAACTACCAAAAACTCTTTGAGCTACTCCAACTTCAGGAGGCCTGGCCGGCTTTCGCCAAACACAGACAAAGCCATGACTCCGAAGCCCCCGCAGGCCCGCAAACCGCCGCAACAAGCCCTGTCATAGACGAAGAACCCGCACCCACAGAAGCCCCCGTAAAAGAACCCGAAGCCGGAAAAGCCCCCGAAGAAGAACAGGAAAACAGCCCGCAAGAAAACGAAACCCCTCCCGAACAAGCCAAACAAGACTCCCCAAAAACAACAGAAGAGGAAGACGAAAGCGAAACCTACTCCGTAGAAGAACTACTCCAAAAAGCCCGCGAGCTACGCCAACAGGACGAAGCCGAAAAAGCCCTCCAACTGCTCGAAAAGGGCCTCGCCCAACATTCCGAAGAAGCCGAAATACGCTACCAATTTGCCCTGCTGCTCATCGAACATCGCAAAGAAGCCGAAGCCGCCTGCCAACAGTTGGAAACAGCAGTACAACATGCTCCCGAACGGGTCGAAATCCGCTTCCTCTTTGCCGAACTCTTAGAGTATCTCGACGAGCAGACCAAAGCCCTCAAACAGTACGAAATCATTACGCAGCAGGCGCCCAAACAGGCAGAAGCATGGAGCCGCCTCGCCATCCTTTATGCCACGTTCATGCCCGAAAAGAAGAAAAAAGCCGGTAAGGCCTATGCCAAAGCCGCCAAATACAATCCGGAAGACTCCGACCTCCAATTCCTCTATGCACAACACCTGCGCGAAAAAGGCGCCAAAAAGAAAAAAATCATCCAAGCCCTCAAAGAAGTCCTGCGCAGAAATCCCAACCACGCCATGGCACATCTCGAATTGGCACGGCTCTACCTCTGTCTCTTATACACATCTCCGAGCCC
>WGBN01000014.1 GCA_015494245.1 Saprospiraceae bacterium
ATGTAACGCAAAAAGCCAAACGATATGTCAAGAGAACGCATTCAGTTGGAGTATCTGATGAAGGCCTCACCGGCTATTTTGTACGAGTTCTTCACCGAGCCGGCTTTCCTCATCCGTTGGTTCTGCGATGAAGTGGATGTAGTGGAAGAAGGAGGCCAAAAAAGGTACATCTTTGTATGGAGCGGCTCCGAAGAAGCCGCCATACTGGTCGAAAGCGAAGAAAACCAGTCCGTAACCTTTCAATGGGAAGATGCCGAAGACGATGAGGAGTACCTCAAATTTACCATGTCCAAATCGCCCATCACAGGCGAAACCGTACTCGAAATCACCGAGTTTTGCGACGACGATGAAGTAGAAGACCAAACGCAGTTCTGGAATACCCAAATCGAAAAACTGCGCCGCCAGGCCGGCGGGTAGGGAGTAGCCGGCGGCGCAAGCCGCCAAAATGTAATTTGGATAGTCAATACGGATTTGGTTATATCAGAAAGATAATTTGGCGGCGTAAGCCGCCAAATTGCAGTTTGGCCAGCCAAACGGATTTGGTTATATCAGGAGATGATTTGGCGGCGTAAGCCGCCAAATTGCAGTTTGGATAGCCAAACGGATTTGGTTATATCAGGAGATAATTTGGCGGCGTAAGCCGCCAAAATGTAGTTTGGTTAGCCAAACGGATTTGGTTATATGATAGAACGTTCATACCTTTATGCCGCATTTTGAGTTTTTGCTCGAAATGACTTTGAGAAGTTTCTTTGTGTTTGAGGAGCTTGCAACAGCCCCTTTGTTTTTTTAGGATAGACGAAAACCATTGAACTCATGCAATTCGGATTTGTCATTGATAATCGAAAGTGCATCGGATGCCATGCCTGTACGGTGGCATGTAAATCCGAGCACGACGTGCCCATCGGCGTCAACAGGACCTGGGTCAAACAGGTAGAAAAAGGCACCTTCCCACACACGAGGCGCCTTTTTTCAGTCATGCGCTGCAACCACTGCACGGATGCTCCCTGTGTAACCATCTGCCCGGTCGAAGCGCTCTTTACGCGCGAAGACGGCATCGTGGATTTCGACAACCGCCGCTGCATCGGCTGTAAGTCGTGCATGCAGGCCTGCCCCTACGATGCCCTCTACATTGACCCCAACAACAACACCGCTGCCAAGTGCAACTATTGCGTACACCGCATAGACCTCGGCCTGGAACCCGCCTGTGTGAACGTCTGCCCCGAGCACGCCATCATCTCAGGCGATATGGACAATCCGGAGTCCGAAATCGCTCAGTTGCTGGGGCGCGAGCAGGCCGTAGTGCGCAAAGCCGCTAAGGGCACCAAGCCCAATGTTTACTATATCGAAGGGGATGAAAACTCCCTCGATCCCATGGCTACCGAAAAGGGAGGCCCCTATTTCTGGAATGCTCAGGCACGTGGCGTAGGGCATTATGCCAAGTATGCCGAAAAAATAGCCTTCTCCAACGGCGATGTGGTCGAGACGCTTATGAAAATGCAGTCGGAAGAAACCCACGGCACCGAAATGGCCACTTCGCCCTCGAAGTCCATTGATGTCCTCATGGGGCGCGGTGCACGGCGCATTTACGACGCCCCCGACAAAGGCATCCTCTGGGGCTGGGAAGTCTCCGGTTATGTGCTCACCAAAGCCATCTCGGCAGGTGTCGTTCTGGTGGCCATCCTCGCCATGCTGGCGGGTTTTGCACAGCCTTCTGCCGAGACCATGTGGTGGACCATCGGCATAGGCCTGGTCTTCCTCGGCCTGACGGGCGCCCTGCTCATCAAAGACCTCGACCGCCCCGATCGCTTTTTGCACGTCTTGCTCCGCCCGCAGTGGAGTTCCTGGCTGGTTAAAGGTGGTTACTCCATCTCCATTTACGGAGGCCTGCTGACGCTGCTCGCCCTGTCGCTTTACTTCGGCTGGGGTGGGGCCCTCGGCACGGCTTTGACCTGGCTGACGGGCCTTTCGGCTGTGGTGGTGGCCATTTATACGGCCTTCCTCTTTGCTCAGGCCAAGGGCCGTGATTTCTGGCAAAGCCCCTCTCTGGCCGTGCACATGCTGGTACACAGTTTTATGGCCGGAGCCGCGGCTTTCACCCTCATCGCTTTGTGGGTAGAGCCTTCCGGCAAATGGCTGCCCTATCTGGCCGCCGTGCTGGGCATCGGCATCGTCGTCAATCTGCTGACCCTCGCCTTTGAACTCATCACCACGCACCCGACAGAGGAAGCGGAAGCTACCGCCCGCATGATTACGCAGGGCCGTTACAAGGGCCTCTTTTGGGGTGGCGTATTGCTGGTCGGAAACCTCTTGCCTCTGGCCCTGATCCTGCTCTCAGGCTCCAACCCCATGCTGTTGGCAGCCGCAGGTGCCCTGAGTCTGTTCGGCATCTATTTCACGGAGAAGATTTGGGTGGAAGCACCCCAGCGCATTCCGTTGACTTAATTTTTTGAATCACCCTTTCGGGAAATGTGACCCGCTCTCCAAACGGGCCGCATTTGCCGAAAGGCATAAAGACATCACCCTGCTCAGGCAGGCAAATGCATCAAAAAAAGCACTGTTCGGCAAACACCCGTAGCTGACGCAAAACCATAGAATCATGGGAAAAAACAACAAACACTCCTGGATAGAGCATCTCGCAGAAAAACTGCGCATCCTGCCCAACCTGCACGAAGAAGAACCGGCGCTGGAGCGCCTCGCAGAGGAAGGGCAACTCAACAAATACCCGCCCATCGAAAAATGGGACGACTGGACGGAATACGAAGCCAAAGCCTGGCCGGTGCGGCAGAAAAAACACTACACACTCGTACCGACGACCTGCTTCAACTGCGAGTCGGCCTGTGGCCTGACGGCTTATGTAGATAAAGAAACGGGAAGCATCCGAAAACTGGAGGGCAACCCTCATCACCCGGGCAGCCGCGGGCGCAACTGTGCCAAGGGGCCTGCCACCATCAATCAGCTGACGGACCCCGATCGCATTCTCTATCCCATGAAGCGCAAAGGCGAACGCGGAGCAGGGGAGTGGGAGCGCGTCTCCTGGGATGAAGCCCTGGATGACATTGCAGCCCGCATCCGCAAAGCCATTCAGGAAGGGCGCAACAATGAGATTGCTTATCACGTTGGCCGCCCGGGACACGAGGGCTATGCCAACCGCGTCTTGCAGGGCTGGGGCGTTGACGGCCACAACAGCCATACGAACATCTGCTCCTCGGGGGCGCGCTTCGGTTATTTTATCTGGTACGGCTACGACCGGCCTTCGCCCGACCACGCCCATGCCAAGGCCATCCTGCTCATCAGCGCTCACTTGGAAAGCGGGCACTACTTCAACCCCCATGCCCAGCGCATCATCGAAGGCAAAATGAAGGGTGCCAAGCTCATCACCATGGACCCCCGCCTCTCCAACACGGCCAGCATGTCCGATTATTGGTTGCCCACTTATCCGGGCTCCGAGGCGGCAGTCTTGCTGGCCATCGCCCGCATCCTCTTGCAGGAGGGCAAATACAACCGCGAGTTTGTGGAAAACTGGGTAAACTGGCAGGCCTACATGGAAAAAGTGCGCCCCAATGAAGAAGTCGTTTTTGAGAACTTCATTCAGGCGCTCATAGAAGAATATGCCGAGTTTACTCCGGAATTTGCAGCCGCAGAAAGCGGGGTGGATGCAGATGTCATCCGCGAAGTGGCCGAGGTGATTGGCAATGCCGGCACGCGTTTTGCCTCGCACAACTGGCGCAGCGCCGGCAGTGGAAACCTCGGTGGCTGGGCAGTCTCCCGCTGCCTGCACTTCCTCACCGTGCTCACGGGCAGTGTGGGCACCAAGGGCGGTACCTCGCCCAACTCCTGGAACAAGTACAAACCCACCTTCTTCGACGTGCCGCCGCCACAGAAATTCTGGAATGAGCTGCACTTCCCCAAAGAATATCCCCTGGCTTTCTTTGAGATGAGCCAGTTGCTGCCGCACTTCCTGCTGGAAAAGCGCGGCCGGCTGGAGGTCTATTTCACCCGCGTCTTTAATCCGGTCTGGACTTATCCCGATGGCTTTACCTGGATAGAAGCCCTGACCAAGAAGGAGTGCGTGGGCCTGCACGTCGCCCTGACACCCACCTGGAACGAAACGGCCTATTTCGCGGATTACGTCTTGCCCATGGGGCACTCTGCCGAGCGGCACGACATCAACAGCTATGCCACCCATGCCGGCGTGTGGATTGGCTTCCGCCAGCCGGTGCTGCGGGAGGCTGCGCGTCGCCAGGGCAAAGAAGTGGAATTTACCTATGAGGTGAACCCGGGCGAAGTCTGGGAAGAAGACGAATTCTGGATAGAACTCTCCTGGCGCATAGACCCCGATGGCAGCATGGGCATCCGCAAGCACTTTGAATCGCCCTACCGCCCGGGCCAGAAAATCACGGTGGACGAGTACTATCAGTACATCTTCGAGCGCGTGCCGGGCTTGCCGGAGGCAGCCAAAAAAGAGGGGCTCACCGAACTGCAGTACATGCGCAAATACGGCGCCTTCGAAGTCGAAAAGACGACCTACCAAAAATACCTCACCAAGCTGACTCCCGAACAGTTGGAAGGCTCGGAGACCGACCCCAAAACGGGCGTCATCACCAAAGACGGCAAGGCCATAGGCATCCGCGTGAATGGAGAGGCCTATGTGGGTTTCCCCACGCCTTCGCGCAAAAACGAATTTTACTCCCAGACGATGGTGGATTGGAAGTGGCCGGAGTTTGCCATTCCGCGCTACATCAAGAGCCACATCCACAAATCCAAGCTGGATGCCTCCAAAAACGAGTACGTGCTGGTGCCGACTTTCCGCCTGCCCACGCTCATCCACTCCCGCTCGGGCAATGCCAAATGGCTGAATGAAATATCCAACCGCAACCCCGTGTGGATGCATCCGGAGCTGGCCGAAAAAATCGGCGTCAAGACAGGCGATTTGGTCAAGTTGCATACCGACATCGGTTACTTTGTGGACAAAGTCTGGGTAACCCAGGGCATGAGGCCGGATGTGGTAGCCGTATCGCATCACATCGGCCGCTGGCGCCGCCCGCAAGACAAAGTCGGTAACCGCTGGGCGACCAATACCGTAGCCATAGAAACCGACGGCAAGGGCGGTTGGCGCATGAAGACCATTGCCGGAGTACGACCCTTTGAGAGCAAGGATGCCGACTCCAAACGCATCTTCTGGAGCGATGGGGGCGTACACCAAAACATCACTCATGCGGTGCATCCCGACCCCATCAGCGGCATGCACTGCTGGCATCAGAGAGTCCGCATAGAGAAAGCCGGCCCCGATGACAAATACGGCGATATTTTCGTGGATACGAACAAGTCCCGCGAAGTCTATCGCGAGTGGTTGGCCATGACGCGCCCGGCTCCGGGCCCCGACGGTTTGCGCCGGCCTCTGTGGTTTAACCGGCCCTTGAAACCGGCCAAAGAACTGTATTATCTGAAGTAAAAAGTGATTTAGGCGGCAAATGGCCGCCTAAATTGTTTTTCATGCCAAGTATTCATGAAAGCTAAGTTGACTCATAAGCTTTTCCCTTTTCTGTCCTGGCTGCCCATGGTCAACAGGGAAACTTTGCGTGCCGATTTTATTGCGGGCATTACGGGCGCCATCATTGTCATTCCACAGGGCGTAGCCTTTGCCATGATTGCCGGCATGCCTCCGATTTACGGGCTGTACACGGCCATGATACCGCCCATTGTAGCGGCCTTGTTTGGTTCTTCCTGGCATCAGATTGCGGGACCTACCACGGCTTTGTCTATTGTGGTTTTCAGTTCCATCAGCCAGTATGCGGTGCCGGAATCGGCGGAGTTTGTACATCTGGCGCTCAGCCTGACTTTTTTGGCGGGCTTGATACAGTTGTCTTTGGGCTTGGCGCGCATGGGTACTTTGGTCAACTTTGTGTCGCAGTCGGTCATCATGGCTTTTACGGCGGGGGCGGCTGTTTTGATTGCGACCAAGCAGTTGAAGCACGTCTTTGGCATCACCTTGCCCGGCGGTTTGTCTTTTTGGAAGATTTTGGAAGGCATAGGAGTCCATATCCGCGAGACCAATTTATACGTCTTTTCGGTGGCCATGATTACCTTGTTTTCGGCTCTGCTCATCCGGCGCTTTTTGCCGCGCTGGCCGAACATGCTGCTGGCCATGATTCTCGGCAGCGCAGTGGCGTATTGGATGGGCGGTGAGGCCGTGGGCATCAAAACGGTGGGCGAGATGCCTGCCTCTTTGCCGCCTTTTGAAATACCGGATATGTCCTGGGGTGTGATGAGCAAGTTGGCATCCAATGCCTTTGCCATCGCCTTGTTGGGTTTGATTGCCGATGTGGCTATTGCCCGCTCCATTGCCATGCAGACCCGTCAGCAGTTGGACATCAACCAGGAGTTTATCGGGCAGGGCCTGGCCAATACCGTGGGCAGTTTTTTTTCCTGTTATCCCGCTACGGGTTCTTTTACGCGTTCGGGCGTCAACTTTCAGGCCGGAGCCCGCACGCCCATGTCGGCCATCTTTGCCGCCCTGCTTCTCATGCTGGCCGTGCTCTTCATAGCTCCCTGGACGGCCTACCTGCCCATTCCCGCCATGGGAGGCATTTTGCTGTTGGTTGCTTACAACCTTATAGACATTCCCTCCCTGAAAATGGCCATCCGCAGCAGCAAGTCGGAGCTGGCCGTCTTGGTCATTACTTTCATCTCCACTTTGACGCTTGACCTGGAATTTGCCATTTACGTGGGTATTTTCTTCTCTCTCATTTTTTACCTGCAACGCACTTCCCGGCCCAACATCGCCATCATGGCTCCGGACCCCGATACCCCTGCTCACAGTTTTGTCAATCTCATCCGCAAGCCCGAACTCAGGGAATGCCCCCAGTTAAAAATCATTCGCATAGACGGCTCGCTTTTCTTTGGCGCTGTCAGCCATGTGCAGAGCTTTTTCAACATGCTGGATATGGAGCCGGAAAAAAAATACCTCCTCATCCTCGCCGACGGCATCAACTTCATAGACCTGGCCGGCGTCGAACTGCTCTGGCAGGAGACCGAAAAACGCCGCGAACGCGGCGGCGACCTCTATTTCGCAGGCCTGAAAAACGTGGCTCAAAAAGTACTCATCAATACCGGCATCAAAGAAAAAATAGGCGAAGACCACTTCTTCCACAGCAAACGCGAAGCCATTCACACCATCTTTCAGCAATTGGATAAAAATATCTGCAAGTCCTGCGATGCCCGTATTTTTGAGGAATGTAGCTCTTTGTAGCTCTTTGGTTGATGGTTTTTTTAGGTTACTGTTTGCAGTTGGTTTATCGTTTATCGTGTATCGTGTATCGTTGGTTTAAACGTGATGAACGTGACAAACGTGACAAACGTGACGCGTGACAATTGTAAGCAGTTTAGCCCCAAATAAAAAATCCGTGAAATCCGATAATCCGTGAAATCTGTGATTCTGACGATGGGCGTGACGAACGTGACAAACGTGACGCGTGACAATTGTAAGCAGTTTAGCCC
>WGBN01000015.1 GCA_015494245.1 Saprospiraceae bacterium
CAGTCGGAGATGATTTTCAAGAGGGTTGAGAAGAGGCCCATCAGGAAGGTGGGGATGAAGGCCAGGTTGAGTTGTTGCAGCAATTGTGCCTGGGCTACGGGTTGGTTGTCGAGTTGGTGATAGAGGTAGATTACTTTGAAAGGGGTGATGATGATGCTGCTGAGCAGGAGCAGCAGCAAATAGGGCAGGAAGCGTTTTTTGCTGAGGTAGGCCGGGATGAGGTAGCTGAGGTTGAGATAGACGATGGCCATGTAGGTGACGAAATGGGGCCATTGTTCGTGCAAGGCGTTGCTGAAGGATTGCCGGGAAGAGAAGGAATCAAAGAGGGAGAACAGCAGGTACATGACCACCCAGAACAGCAGGTGATAGACCCAGCGCTTTTTCAGCATTCCGGGCAAGCCGGTTTTGATGTATTCTTGCTTGATGTCGTACATATCCTCATTTCCAGGCAGTTTTAGGGGCGCGATTCGCCAAAAAACGGCCTTTACGGGTTAGCGTTTGCGGGTAATATTTGGCGAAAGCCAACTGAAGCAAAAACATTTTAGATAAACGGCTCTTTTCAGCAGACAAAAAGAGCTGATTCTTTTTACTTTTGCAAGTCCGGCGGCGCCTGTGAGGCGGGCAGTGACATGGAATTTCCCGAAAGGGGTTTACCGAGCAACTTAAAAAATTGACATGGGCTATAAAAAAGAAGAACATTTTTCCCCTGAGCTTACGAATCGCTTGCGGGCGCATTACGAAGACATCCTGCAATTGGTAGGTGAAGACATCAGCCGCGAGGGGCTGGAGAAGACGCCGGAGCGCGTGGCTAAAGCCATGCAGTTTTTGACGCAGGGTTATGAACAGGACCCCGAGGCGATTTTGCGCTCGGCCATGTTTTCGGAGGAGTGTAGCGAAATGGTACTCGTTAAAGACATTGAGTTGTACTCTCTTTGTGAGCACCACATGCTGCCTTTTTTTGGCAAAGCGCATGTGGCCTACATTCCCAGGGGGTATGTAGTGGGGCTGAGTAAGCTTGCCCGCGTAGTGGATGTGTTTGCCCGCCGCCTGCAGGTGCAGGAACGGCTCACGCACCAGATTGTGCATTGCATAGACGAGGTCATCCAGCCTCTGGGAGTGGCTGTAGTGATTGAGGCCCGGCACATGTGTATGATGATGCGGGGCGTGCAAAAACAAAACTCTATAACGACGACTTCGGCTTTTACAGGCGAATTTTTTAAAGAGGAAACCCGCATGGAGTTTCTCAAATTGATCACATCGAAATTGAATTGAATCTATGAAGACTTATGTTTTTCCCGGACAGGGATCGCAGTTTCCAGGCATGGGCAAAGAGCTGTATGAGCAGCATGAATCTGTACGCGAGTTGTACGAGCAGGCCAATGAGTTGCTCGGTTATCGCATTACCGACGTGATGTTTGAAGGCTCTGCTGAAGACCTGAAGCAGACCAAAATCACCCAGCCTGCCATGTTTTTGCACGGCATGGGAAAGGTCTATGCGGCGGGAGAAGCCTTTCAGCCGGAGGCTGTGGCGGGGCATTCCCTGGGAGAATTTACAGCCCTCGTGGCAGCCGGTGCATTGACTTTTGAAGACGGCCTTTCGCTGGTATATCAGCGGGCTATGGCTATGCAAAAGGCCTGTGAGATGACGGAAGGAACCATGGCTGCCATCCTCGGCTTGGAGGATGAAGTGGTGGAAGAAGTCTGTGGGCAGATAAGCGGGACGGTGGTCGCCGCCAACTACAATTGTCCGGGTCAACTGGTGATTTCCGGTGAAGTGGAAGCCGTGGAAGCCGCTGTGGAAAAGCTCAAAGAGCGGGGCGCGCGAAAAGCCATCCTCTTGCCCGTAGGCGGCGCTTTTCACTCTCCATTGATGAAGCCCGCCCAGGAAGAGCTGGAACAGGCCATTGCTGCCACGCCTTTGGTCGCACCCTCCTGTCCCGTTTATCAAAACGTCACGGCTGAACCCGTTACCGAGCCCGAAGAAATACGCAAAAACCTCATTGCCCAACTCACCGGCCCCGTGCGCTGGACGCAGATCATGCGCAACATGATCCGCGATGGCCTTAGCGAATACATCGAGGTGGGTGGAAATGGCAAAACCCTGCGCGGGTTTATCATGCGGGTAGATCGCAAGATACCCAACAGCGCTTTGTGAGAATAAGCCAGGGGCCATATCTTGGAGATTTGAACAAAAGCGGGTTTGAGGTTTTTTATATTAAAAGAGTCGTGGCCCTTTAAAAAAAAGAAAGATGAAGCATCCCATGGAGCAAACCCGGATTAAAAACGGCATGGTTCTCCTTGCAGAGCCTTTTATGATGGACCCCAATTTTGCCAGTGCGGCTGTATTGCTCTGCGAACATACCGATATGGGTACAACGGGCTTCATCATCAACAGGCCTCTGGATATACCTGTGAACGAATTATTACCCGATTTCCCGGATTTTAGAGCTCCCGTGTTTTTGGGCGGGCCGGTGCAGCAGGACACCCTGCACTTTTTGCATCGCTATGGTCCCGATGTCATTGATGGCGCTCAGGAAGTCATCCCCGGTCTTTATTGGGGTGGGGATTTCGGGCAATTGCACGATTTGGCGGAGCAGCATCTCATTCAGCCCGACAGCGTGCGTTTTTTTGTAGGTTATTCCGGCTGGGGAGAAGACCAGCTTGCTCATGAGCTGAATCATGGCTCTTGGATTGTAGCCGACATGGACTTGGCTTATTTGTTTAAAAACGAGCCGGAAAACCTGTGGCGCGACATCATGTACAGCAAGGGAGACCACTTCACCGTATTGGCGAATATGGATACGCGGGCTATGCTCAATTAGCGAATGCCTTTTCAGCTTTCTCCATTCAGCATTTTCATGTACTGATCTCTCAGTTTGAAGAACTTCGGCAACTCGCTTTCCGGCAGGGGGTCGGGTGGCGGGAAGGAGAGTTTGGTGTGGTCCACGGCATGGCCGTTTTTGAGGAACTCGAAGTGCACATGCGGGCCGGTAGCGAGGCCGGTAGAGCCGACATAACCAATGATTTGCCCCTGTTTAACCGTAGTGCCTACCCGTATGCCGGAGGCAAATTTCTGCATGTGCAGATAGCGGGTGCTATAGGTCTCGTTGTGCTTGATCTTGATCATGTTGCCTCCGCCTCTGGAGTATCTGGCTTCTACCACGACGCCATTGCCTACTGCCATGATGGGCGTGCCGTAAGGCGCGGCGTAATCCGTGCCGAGGTGGGGGCGCCTGCGCTTTAAGATGGGGTGCAGGCGGCTGGGGTTAAAGCGGGAAGAGATGCGCGAGAATTTTACGGGCGCTTTGAGGAAGCCCTTATTCATGGGGCGGCCTTCCAGGTCGTAATATCCCTGCAGCTCTTTGTTTTCGTCGTACCAGATGGAGTAAAATTCGTTGTCGCCCGTTTGGTAGTGTGCCACGTAAACCTGTCCGATACCTACGGGCTGGCCGTTGATGTATTCCTGTTTGTACAGCAATTGGAAGCGATCGCCTTTTTGCAGGTGGTGGAAATCCACGGACCATTGCAGGGCATCTTCCATTTTGGCGGCCAGGGCATAGTCCAGGCCCTGCTCGGTCATGGCATTCCAGAGGGAGGTCTCGATTTTTCCCAGGGCGGTTTTCCATTTCTTTTGCACGGGGCGCTCTACGCGTTTTACGCTTTTGCCGTTGAGGTCAAAGACGTAATAGACATAGACGTTGGGTTCGTAGATAAAGTAGTCGGGTTTTTCTTTTCCGGCTTTCGCCAAAAAGGTGTAGGGCTTACCCACGCGCAGCGACTTGATGTCGAAAACGCCTTCTGCATTTTGCACCAACTCCTGTATTTCCACTGAGTTGAGTCCGTGCTCCTGCAAAAGGGAACCGAGGAATTCATTGGGCTGTATGCTGCCTTCGGTCACCTGGAAGGTGTCTAAGGCAAAGCCATACTTGAGGTGTGGGATTTGAATGGGGAAAGCACTCAGGTTTAAGTCTTCATTGCCGGCCAGTGAGGCCTGGAGTTGATTGCGTTGATCCAGGTTTTGGATGCCCAAAACGAGCATTACGGCAGTGAGGGCCAGCCCGGAGAGCGCATACCTGCGCTGGTAAGCGCTGGAGAGTACATCCCGTACAAAGGGTTTTTGCAAGATGCCGGAGAGAAAAGGAACTTTGGCAAGTAGCGTTTTGAGTGTCCTTTTGGTGTTGTTTTTCAGGCGTTGTACCTGCTTGCGCAGAGCTTTGCGATAGTGTGAGCTTTCCACTGTTTTTCTTTTTCTGAACCTGGAACGCGAGGGGAGCAGTTGCTCCTCTCGCGTTTTGTTATGGCAAAGCTAAAAAAAGATTGGAAATCCACAAGAATTTATTTCTTTCCCTGAAATTTTTCCCAGGGTGTATTCCGGTAGTGTTCCTCAGCGATGTATTTCATCTCTTTCATCAGTTGATTTACGTCTTTGTAGCCCGGGGAGATGGTGATGCGTTCCAGTTTTTCGTTGAGGTAAACCAGGGATGGGAAGGAGAGACGTCCGTCGAGCAGGGCTGCTGCCAGTTCGTGATAGCCCCTGCGGCCGTTGGGCACCCACTTGAGGGTTTCTCCCTGGAAGTGGATGTCTTCTTTTTGCTCGGCATTGAATTTTACAGGATAGAAATGCTCTTCTATATAAGCTTGCACCTTGGGGTCGCTGAAGGTGTTTTTGTCCATGCGTTTGCACCAGCCGCACCAGTCGGTATAGACGTCCACCAGCAACTTTTTGGGTTCTTTTTTCTGGGCTTCGATGGCTTCTTCCCAAGAATACCAATGCATTTCTTCGCCCTCTGTGCGGGCAGCGAAGGGTTTGTTGATGAAGGCATAAGCAGCTATGACGAGAGCTGTCAGCGCTATCAGGGGAATCCGTTTTTTCATGCTGTCAAAAATTTAGTTGATACTCATGCGAAGTGGTTCGGGCAGAGCAGGCCGTTCAAGTCATTTCGCTGAGTATATAAACATGACCGGGCAAAAATTGTTGCTACAGGTCCAGAATCCTGTGCGTTTTGTCCCAGGATTGACGTATTTGTTTTTTGTACTTTTCGAGCACTTCGTTGCGCAGGCCCATGTTGTTTTCGGAGAGCAGGGAGCTGGAGCGCATCAGGTATTGGAACCAAAGCTTGGTGTATTTTTCTAACCAGCGGTTGCTGCTGGAAAGAAAATGCGGGCTGTCAAAGACGCAATAGACCTTTTTGAAATCGGGATCGTCCACCAGGAGAATGGAGTTGACCTGGATGATTTCGTTGTAATAGACGGCCAATTCCTGAGAGCTGTCAGTTTCGCTGATGCAGGGCTTTTTGCCGAGGTCGAAGTAGTGGAATATGTGTGCGATGAGTTGCTCGAGGGCCTCGTAAATCTGTTTGATTTCCCGGGGGTCTTCAAAAGCATGCGTGCGGCTGTAAAACTCCAGTTGGTTGAGGGTGTTTTCCAGAATTTTTGTCGGCCATATTTCTATGGAGGGGTATTGGTTGTAGGCGTTGAGGCCTTGTTGGACAATTTGGAACAGATGGCCGTTTTGCTTCAGGCTTTTTTTCAGGGAGAACTTGAGTTTGCGCTCTTCTTCGGAATGCGGCATGGCAATGCCCCAGGCAAAGAGCTTGAAGGCGAAGAGCTCGGGAGAAAGCGCGTAGTAAAAAATGGGTAAGTCGTTGCTGGCGAAATAGAGTTTTGTTTTTGAAGAAAATTTTTCCTGGGAAAACTGCTCCAGCAGAAAATGCAGGTAGTACTCCAATTTGGCGTGCTTGGGCATGTTTTGAGCGCTGTGACGCGCAATGATAAAGTGGTCATTGGCTTGCAGAGAATCCAAAGAGATGTGGAAGTGATTGGCCAGAATAATGGCCTCGGAGAGCAGCAGGGGCGTTTGGCCGCGCAGGCGGTTGTACAGAGCGCTTTTCCCGAGTCCGAGTAAATCCTGAGCGACTTTCTTCCAATGCATAGGCCCTTGATGCCTGCGTTCAATCTCTTCGAAAAGCAGCTGAGCGATGTCTTGATCTTCTTTGGGCATACTTTGCTGTGGTTTTCCTATCTTTGAGTTCGCTCCACGGGGAGTATGCAGAGCATTTCACTTCTTGTGCTTTGTTGCGCACAAGATACGCAGAAATACTTACATAGCAGAGTTTGGCTTTTGTGCAGTCCTTTCAAATCTCCTTTAACAGAGGAGCGCAATATTTTGATTATGAAACTCGTCCTCGCCATAGGAGGTGCCAGTGGTGCCATTTACGCTTCGGTTTTGCTGGAAAAACTGCGTGCCATGCAGGGCTTGGAAGTGGGTGTTGTGCTTTCGCCAAATGCCCGCCTGACATGGGAGCTGGAATTGGGCTCACCCTTTCGGGAAACGGAATATCCGGCCTTCACTTTTTACCGGCCCGATGACTTCATGGCGCCTTTTGCCTCGGGCTCTGCGGGCTATGAAGCCATGATTGTCTGCCCCTGTTCGATGGGTCAGGTGGGGCGTATGGCTCAGGGCATTTCCACCGATTTGGTTTCCCGGGCGGCAGATGTCATCTTGAAAGAGCGCCGCCGCCTGGTGTTGGTTGTACGCGAGACGCCTTACAGCCTCATTCACATCGAAAACATGCGCCGCATAACACTGGCCGGAGGCGTAGTTTGCCCGGCTTCGCCCTCTTTCTATTCCCGCCCGAAAGACATGCGCAGCCTGGCCGCTACGGTGGTGGACAGAGCTTTGGAGCTGGCCGGGCTTTCGGTGGAGGGGATGTTTCGGTGGGGGAGGCGCCGGAGGCGCTGATGTGGGCGCTTCGCGCCTAATGTGGGGCCTGCGGCCCTAATGTGGAACGCAAGCGTTCTAATGTGATTTTACGCTCGCTTCGCATCGCG
>WGBN01000016.1 GCA_015494245.1 Saprospiraceae bacterium
CCTCCTAAGCATCCTCATCCTCGCCGGCTCATCAAGGGAGTTGCTGCTGTGGAGCGCCTATGAAATCTGGCAGGGAGAAATCGAAGCCCGCTTCTGCATCAACAAAGCCTGGCCTGAAAAACACTGCCACGGCAAGTGCCACCTGATGAAAGCCCTCAAAGAAGAAAATCCCTCCGAAAAACAACCCCTCCCATCGCCCAAGCCCCCCTCCGAAAGACAAATCAACTGGCTGCACCTCCTTACAACATTCGCCTTTCGGCAAATGCGGATGCAGCCTCAAAAACGGGAAAACATCCCATACATCCCACCCCACAGCCGCGCACATCTGCCGGATATTTTCCACCCGCCCCAGGCAGGGTAGCATCAACTTGAACGGGCTTAAAACCCTGTTAGATTGAGCTTGCCGAAACACGCGTCATCTGTCAGGCTGAGCTTGTCGAAGCCCGCGTCATCCGCGGTCTATCAAGTTCTGCAGGCAGGTTCTATCAAGCCCTATTGGCAAGGCAGAAGGCGGGCTGAACAGGGCCACCCGCGCCCCCGACCCCTAAAGGGGCGCCCCTTCGACTCCGCTACGCTCCGCTCAGGGGACGCTCCCGCCTCCTTTGGAAAATGGGGTATCAACTTGAACGGCTTAAAACCCGCGGGAACCCGCGTCATCTGTCAGATTGAGCTTGCCGAAATCCGCGTCATCTGTCAGGCTGAGCTTGTCGAAGCCCGCGCCTGCCTGCTGCAGGCAGGTTCTATCAAGTTCTACAGGCAAGTCCTACAGGCAGGTTCTATCAAGTTACGTTTGTCACGCGTCACGTTCGTCACGTTCATCACGTCAAAACCAACGATACACGATACACGATAAACAATAAACCAAACACTAAACACCAAACACTCAACCCTCATATAACCATCCCCGCCGCCACCGTCTGATGTGTCGCCTCGTCTATGAGAATGACGCTACCCGTGATGCGATTGCGGCTATAGGGGTCCACGAAAAGGGGTTGCGTTGTGCGCAGGCTGATGCGGGCTACGTCGTTCATTTTAATTTCGCGATCGTCGAGATTGCGGTGCAGGGTATTGATATCCATTTTATAGCGAATCTCTTTGACCAGGCAGCGAGCCGTGCGGGTGGTGTGTTGGATGATGTACTTGCCGCGCAGGCGCAGGGGCTTGTTGTCAAACCAGCAGATCATCAGGTCTAAGTCCTGGGTAACCTCCGGCACGTTGTTGGGGCGCACAATCATATCGCCACGGCTGAGGTCCAGCTCGTTTTCTAAGCGTATGACCACCGACATGGGCGGGTAGGCCTCCTCCACTTCGCCGTCATAAGTGTCTATGGCTTCGATCTTCGAGCTAAAGCCCGAGGGCAACAGCATCACCTCATCGCCCTTCTTGAAAATACCTCCGGCAACCCGCCCCGCATAACCGCGGTAATCGTGAAACTCATCCGTGTTGGGGCGTATCACCAACTGCACGGGAAAGCGGCAGTCAATAAAGTTGTAATCGGAAGCGATGTGGACGTTCTCCAAATAATAGATGAGCGTAGGCCCCTCATACCAGGACATGTTTTCGGAGCGATGCACCACATTGTCGCCCTTTAGGGCCGAGATGGGGATGTAGGAGACGTCCTTCACATCTAATTTGGCCGCAAAGGCTTCGAACTCATCCCTCAGTTTTTCATAGACCTCTTCGCTGTAATCCACCAAATCCATCTTGTTGATACAGACGAGCAGGTGGGGAATTTGCAAAAGCGAGGCAATGATGGCGTGCCGGCGCGTTTGCTCCAGCATACCTTTGCGGGCATCCATGAGGATGAGCGCCACATTGGCCGTAGAAGCCCCCGTTACCATGTTGCGGGTGTACTGAATGTGCCCGGGCGTATCGGCAATGATAAACTTGCGCTTGGGGGTGGAGAAGTAGCGATAAGCCACATCTATGGTAATGCCCTGTTCGCGCTCGGCCTTCAACCCATCGGTCAGCAGCGCGAGATTCACTTCTTCTTCGCCACGCCGCTTGCTGCTCTTCTCAATGGCCTCGTACTGGTCCTGATGAATGGCCTTGCTGTCATACAACAAACGCCCGATGAGCGTGCTCTTGCCGTCATCTACACTGCCGGCGGTGGTGAAGCGTAGTAGTTCTGTGTGCATTATGTATTTTGTTGAGCGTTGAGCGTTTAGCGTTTAGCGTTTAGCGTAAGCGCCAACACTCAACGCTAAACACTAAACGCTAAACAAACATCAAAAATATCCCTCCTTCTTCCGGTCCTCCATAGAGGTTTCCGAGCGTTTGTCGTCGGCCCGGGCGCCTCGTTCGGTGATGCGGGTGGTGGCGATTTCTTCGATGACTTTTTCCAGCGTATCGGCCTCGGAGAGCACGGCGCCGGTACAGGTCATGTCGCCTATGGTTCGGAAGCGGACTTTATAGGTAGCGGGAGTTTCTTCCGGTTTCTTTTGCAGGTATTCCGAATCGGCCAGTAGCACGCCGTTGCGCTTGATGCAGGGGCGTTCGTGTGCGAAGTAAAGCGAGGGCAGGGGTACCTGCTCGCGATGCAGGTACTGCCAGACATCCAGCTCCGTCCAGTTGCTGATGGGGAAGACGCGGAAGTGCTCGCCCACCTGTTTTTTGGCATTGAACAAATTCCACAGCTCCGGCCGCTGGTTTTTGGGGTCCCATTGGCCAAACTCGTCGCGGTGCGAGAAGAAGCGCTCTTTGGCGCGTGCCTTTTCCTCATCTCTGCGGCCGCCGCCGAGGGCAGCATCGAAGCCGTGCTTTTCGATGGCTTCGAGGAGCACAGCCGTTTGCAAGCCGTTGCGGCTGGCGTGGATGCCCCTTTCCTCATGCACAAGCCCGCGGTCAATGGCATCCTGCACGGAAGCTACGATGAGCCGCAGCTTCCACTTTTCCACCAACTCATCCCGAAAGGCGATGGTCTCCGGAAAATTGTGCCCCGTATCCACATGCAAAAGCGGAAAAGGCAGGCGGGCCGGATAAAAGGCCTTGCGGGCCAGGTATAGCATGAGGATGGAATCCTTTCCCCCCGAAAACATCAGCACCGGATTCTCAAACTGAGCTGCCACCTCGCGTATGACGAATATGGACTCTGCCTCCAGCTCCTTCAAATGGTCTAATTGATACATATCTTGCGTTCGCTAATCACTTTTTGAAACAAGGCCTCCACCGAGTCCTCTATGCTTAACTTGTCGGTATCCAGGATTAAAAAGGGCCGCAACGGCTCTTCGTAAGGAGCGTCAATGCCCGTAAACTGCTTGATCTCCCCCCGACGCGCCTTGGCATACAGCCCCTTGACATCCCGCTCTTCGCAAACCTCCAGCGGGGCTTTGACGAAGATCTCGAGAAAATCCTCTTCGCCTATGATCTCACGAGCCATTTGCCGGATAGCCCGCGTAGGGCTGATGAAAGAGCAAATAGCGATGAGGCCGGAGTTTACATACAGCTTGGCGACCTCAGCTATGCGCCGGATGTTTTCGTGTCGGTCTTCGGGAGAAAACCCCAGATTGGCATTGATGCCGCTGCGGATGTTGTCGCCATCGAGCACCTGAGCGAAATATCCCTCCTCAAACAGACGCCTCTCCAGGGCAGCCGCTATGGTGCTTTTGCCCGAGCCCGAAAGGCCCGTCAGCCACAAAACACAGGCGCGCTGGCCGAGGCGTTTTTCCCGCTCTACCCGGCTCAAAAGACGGTCGTATATGGGGTGTATGTTCGACATTTTGCAGGGCTCCGCCGACGATCTGTCGGGGGCAGATCGCGCTTTCACAAATAAATTTTTCAAAATGTCGCGCATCAAAAAACGCTACATTTTGTTTGGGGCTCTATGTACTGCAAGCCTCTTTTCAGTGGCTTCTAAATCCTTTCCAGGTCCTCTTTCGGAATCTCAATGGCGATGTTTTGATCCAAGTCTTCCAGGCGAATGACAAAAACGTGCTTGTTCTTTTGCCTCGCCAGAACACCTTGCTGATTCATAAAAGGACCTCTCACCACCCGCACGCGGTCGCCCACCTGCAGGTTTTGGTTGAACAAAAATACGCCATACTCGGTTTGCCCGAGAATGTAACGCAGCAAATCTATTTCCCGCTCCGGAATGCACAGCAAATTTTTGCGCACCCGCAAAAAACCCTTGACCTTTTCCGTTTGCAAAACGGGAATGTATTCATCACTTACAATCTTCACAAAGACATAGCCGGGAATCAAAGGCTGCTCCACCAGCCTGGGCTTCTGCTTGCGGTAATGCTTCATCTTCTTCTGCAAGGGCAAATAAGTCTCTATACGCTTTTTTGCCAAAAGCCCTGCCGCCATCTTCTCACACTTCACTTCTACCCAAACGGCAAACCACCTCCGCTCCGTATCGTGCAGATGATTCTCGGGATACAGATAAGAACGCCTTTCTGTCTGTTTGCCGCGTTGTGTCATGGGGTTTAGGTTTTTTGGGTAACTTACTTTCCTATAGCCTCCAATATACTAAATCTCCGTTTTGTGGTTCGTAAATTCCCTTTAAATCCATCAAAATAAAGGGTTTTGTGGCAATAGAGCGGAAATAATCCATATCCAGTTCCTTGTATTCATCGTGATGAACGGCTACAATAACGGCATCGTAGCCATTCGAAATTTCGTCTATCAGGGTCAATTTGTACTCATGCGCCACCTCATTGGGCGAAGCGTGGGGGTCGGTTACGTGTACATTCACGGAAAACTCCATGAGCTCGCGCACCAGGTCCACCACTTTGGAGTTCCTGATGTCCGAGACGTTTTCCTTAAAGGTAATCCCCATGACCAGCACCTTGGTATTCTGAGGGCTCTTGCCCTGCTGAATGAGCATCTGCACCAGGCGCTTGGCGATAAAGGCCGGCATTTCGTCGTTGATGCGCCGGCCGCTGAGGATGACCTGGGGGTCGTACCCCAGTTGTTTGGCCTTATGCAACAGATAGTAGGGGTCCACACTGATGCAATGCCCGCCGACCAGCCCCGGATAAAAGCGCAGGAAGTTCCACTTCGTACTGGCCGCATTGATGACCTCCCGCGTATCTATGCCCATCTTGTCGAAGATGATGGACAACTCGTTCATGAAAGAAATGTTGAGGTCGCGCTGGGTGTTCTCAATTACCTTGGCAGCCTCGGCCACTTTGATGGACGAAGCCTCGTAAATGCCCGCCTCAATCACTTCTCCATAAACAGCAGAAATGTTTTTCAAAGCCTCCTCATCGCTGCCCGAAACGATTTTCAGAATCTTCTCCACCGAATGCTCCTTGTCGCCCGGATTGATGCGCTCAGGCGAGTAGCCCAACTTAAAATCCACACCCGCCTGCAAACCCGACTCCCGCTCCAGAATTGGCTGACAATCCTCTTCCGTACAACCCGGGTAAACGGTAGATTCAAAAACCACGTAATCGCCCTTCTTCAGGTTTTGCCCCACCGTTTTCGAGGCCCCCAGCAAAGCCCTCAGGTCGGGCACCTTGTGGTCATCTACCGGTGTAGGTACGGCCACCACAAAAAAATGCGCTTCTTTCAGCGCTTCGGGCTCGGCAGAAAAGCGAATGTCGCGGTTCTCGAAAGCCTCGGGCTCCAGTTCATTAGAGGGGTCTATGCCCTGCTGCATCATCGCAATCCGCTCGGCATTGATGTCAAAACCCAGCACGCGAAAATATTTGGCGAAAGCCAAAGCGAGAGGCAGGCCAACATAGCCAAGCCCCACCACGGCAATGGTTTTCTCCTTTTTCTTCAATGCCTCGTACATCTCTACATGCATGTTTTCATTCAGTTTTCAGTCGTTAGCTCTTTGGACCAGGCCATCCTTCAACACGTATTCCTCGCCACTTTCAGGGCAAGTGGCCCTTTGACTTTCGTCAAATGTAAGCCGGTGCCCGTAAGCGCTCATCCAGCCGATTTGGCGGGCGGGATTGCCCACCACCAGCGCATAAGGCGGCACGTCTTTCGTAACTACTGAACCCGCTCCCACAAAAGCATAAGCCCCTATGCGCCTGCCGCAAACGATGGTGGCATTGGCGCCTATGGTAGCTCCGCGCTCCACATACGTCTGCGCATATTGCCCCTGCCGGTTGACGGCGCTGCGCGGGTTGATGACATTGGTAAACACCATCGAAGGGCCCAGAAAAACATCATCCTCACAAATCACGCCCTCGTAAATCGAGACGTTGTTTTGCACCTTCACATTGTTGCCCAGACGCACGCCGGAAGCCACGAAGACGTTTTGCCCCAGCTTGCAACGTTCACCGAGCACAGCCCCACTCATCAGATGGCAGAAGTGCCAGATTTTGCTGCCGGCTCCTATGCGGCAGCCTTCATCCACAAAAGCGCTGGAATGCACAAAGATAGCATCACTTTCCATAAGTCAACCCATTTTTGAAAACAATTTATCAGCCACGTCCTGTCCGATAGACAAAGAGGAAGTCGCCGCCGGCGAAGGAGCATTCAGCACATGAATGATGCGCTCGTCCTCCAACACGACAAATTCATTAATCATGCTCCCGTCAGGGGCAATGGCCTGGGCCCTCACGCCCGCCCCGCTGCGCTGCAAATCTTCATACCCCACCTCGGGAATGAGGTGCTGCAAGGCCCGCACAAAAGCGCGTTTAGAGTAGGAGCGATGCAGCTCATCTATGCCCGTGCGGTAATATTTTGCCGCAAGGCGTAAAAATCCCTTGTACGTCAGGGTCTCCGCCAGTTCGGAGAAATTCACCTTCCAGCGGCTGTACCCCTCGCGGGCGAAGGCCAGCACGGCATTCGGCCCCGCTTCAATGCCGCCCCGCATCATGCGAGTATAATGCACGCCGAGAAAGGGAAAAGCGGGATTCGGCACGGGATAGATGAGGTTGTTGACGAGATACTCCTTCTCCTTGCGCAAACGGTAGTACTCCCCGCGGAAAGGAATGATTTTCATCCCCGGCTCCATGCCCGTCATGCGCACCACCTTGTCGGCATACAGACCCGCTGCCGTGATGAGATAGCGGGTTTGCAACTCTCCTGCAGAGGTGATGAGATGAATTAACCTTTCGGCCTGCCTCCCGACAGGGATGGCAACTGTCTCTTATA
>WGBN01000017.1 GCA_015494245.1 Saprospiraceae bacterium
ACGCACCATGGTTACCGAACTGGCGATGAGGACAAAGGTCATAAAGGTTACAAAAATCAAAGGGGCGTGCTCAATCCCAAAGGGAGCTGTGCTAAACACGAAATCCGGTGTAGGCCATATATCCGAGCTGAAGCGCAAAGCGCCATAAGCGATCAGAAAGCCCGCAAAAGTAAATGCATCCGAAAGCAGAAAATACCACATCATCAGCTTACCGTAGCTGGCTTTAAAGGGGGATTTCCCGCCTTCCCACAAGTTCTCCTGGGTATTCGCCATTGCAGAATCCGTTGCCATATTGTTTTCGTTGAGGTGATGAATATTCGTTTACGCAAGGTACATCCAAAGCGCCATCAGATATACCCACAAAAAAGTCAAAAAATGCCAAAAAGTCAAAGTCAGTTCAAAGCGAAATTTGCGACGCTCCGTAAGCCGGTCAGGAAGCGAAAGGGCCTGGAACAAGGCCACGCTCAGGCTCGTCAAACCGACCAAAAGGTGTAAAGCGTGCAAACCCGACAAGACAAAGACAAAGGAACCCGAAGGGTTGCCCTGCAAAAAGATGCCCATATCAACCAGTTGCATCCAACCGGAGTATTGCCCAAGTAAAAAGGCGACCCCCATGAGCAGGGTCAAAGCCAAAAGCACCTTGTAGAGCACAAACTTCTCGCGCTTAAAAGCAGCATAAGAAGCCTGCAAAACCACACTGGAAGCGATGGCCAAAAGGGCGTTGTAAAAGAAGATATCGGGCAGCTTAAACTCCAGCCAGTTGCCCGCAGCCTTGCGTACAATGTACGCACTCGTCAAAGAGGTAAACACCATCATCATACCGGCTATGCCAATCCACAAGGCAAACCTCTTGGCTTGAAAAAGCCTTGCCGCACTATCAGCCTCCGTATTTTTAATTGTCGTTACCATCTTTTAAGCTTTTGCGAATTGCTTCGCTTATTACACTTTGTCCAAAAAGAACAAAATCAATACCAAAGGCAAATAAAGCAATGAGTAAAACATCAAGCCCAAAGCGGCCTTTCTGTTCTTTTGCCTGTACAACCTCCAGCCTGCCCATGCAAAGCCCAGCGAGAGCAGGCAGGCCAAAACGGCAGAGATCATGCCCGTGCTTCCCAGCTTATAAGGTACCCAGCTAATGATCGCAAGGCACAGGGCATAAAAAGCAGCCTGCAGACCCAACTGAGCATCGGGTTTTCCCTTTCTGGCTTGCACCATCTTAAAACCCGCCTTTTGGTATTCCTCAAAGCCCAACCAGCCAATGGCCCAAAAGTGCGGAAATTGCCACAGAAACTGAACGGCAAAAAGCGTCAGCCCCAAGGGTGTCAAATTTCCATCCGCAGCTACTGCACCTATCAATACGGGCATGGCTCCGGGAATCGCTCCTATGGGGATGGCTGCTGTAGAAACCCGCTTCATGGGCGTATAGACAAAGGCATAACTCACCAAAGCCAGGGCCCCGAAAAAGACGGCCGATAAATTGATGGCGCCGAGCAGTAAAAAGCCGATTACACTCATCAAACCCGCCATCAAAACGCCCTTAGACATGCTCATCCGGCCTGCCGCCAGAGGGCGGGCTGCCGTGCGCGTCATCAGGCGATCGTAATCTTTCTCCAAAACTTCATTGAGTGCATTGGCCGCAGCCGTGACGAAAAAGCCACCCAGCAACAACAGCCCAAAAGTCCTCCACGACCATGCCGGCGCAACAATGGCCCAAGCCATGATGGCCGAAAACAAGACCGTAAGCGTAAGGCGCAACTTCACCAACAATTCAAAATCTTTCAGCCGGGCCCAAAGACCTCCGCCTGAAACACTTATCGCCTTGTCCTTTGTCTGCTCCATCCTGTTGTGTGAATCTGTCGAAAAGCGCCCTTCGGCGCTTTTGATTTTTTAATCTTAATGAAACTCGTCCTTCTCCGCATCGCTCTGAGGCTCTATCTGCGGAATGAAATCGCGACCGTTTTTGCTGTAATCATAGGGCCAGCGCTGTACGGCAGGCAGCTTGCCCGGCCAGTTGCCATGCCCTGCATGGATGGGCGTCGTCCACTCCAAGGTGGTAGAACCCCAGGGGTTGCGGCTCGTCATCTTGCGACCCTTCCAAATGCTGTAAAAGAAGTTGATTACAAAAATCAACTGGAAGACAAAAGTGATGATAGCAGCAATGGTAATAAACTTGTTGATGCCGGCAAAGTGAGAGAAGGCATCAAAGTTGTCAAACTTGTAATAACGGCGAGCCACACCGGCCATGCCGAGGTAGTGCATGGGAATAAATACGGCATAAGCGCCTATCAGCGTGCCCCAGAAGTGCAGCTTGCCCAAAGTCTCATCCATGAAACGGCCAAACATTTTGGGGAACCAGTGATAAATGCCGGCAAACATGCCAAAAAAGGCCGCCACACCCATCACCACGTGAAAGTGCGCAACCACAAAATAAGTGTCGTGCAGGGGGATGTCCAAAACGGCATTACCGAGGAAAATACCCGTCAAACCACCCGAGATGAACATAGACACAAAGCCGACAGCAAACATGGATGCGGCATTAAAGCGATAGCTACTTCCGTAAATGGTCGTAATCCAGTTAAACACCTTCACTGCCGAGGGAACGGCAATGATCAGCGTAAAGACGATGAAGAAGTTGGCTATAAAGGGGTTGATGCCCGCCACGTACATGTGGTGAGCCCATACCAGGAAGGACAAAAAGCCAATGGAGGCGATGGAGTAAACCATGGCCTTGTACCCGAAAATAGGCTTGCGCGCATGGGTGGACATCACCTCCGAAACAAGCCCCATGGCCGGCAGGATGATGATATACACCTCGGGGTGACCCAGGAACCAAAACAGGTGCTGGTACAAAATGGGGCTACCCCCTACCCGATCCAAAGCATGGCCATTGATAAAGATCTCGTTCAGATAAAAACTCGTTCCCAGCAAGCGGTCAAACATCAGGAGGAAAAAGCCCGCTGCCAACACAGGAAAAGACAACAGACCGATGATGGCCGTGATGAAAAATGACCAAATCGTCAAAGGCAAACGCCACATGTTCATGCCCTTGGTGCGCAGGTTCAATACCGTAGTGATGTAATTGATACCACCCAGCAAAACCGAAACCACAAACAAGACCAAAGAAATCAACCACAGGGTCATCCCCGCTCCCGAGCCCGAAGAAGCCTCCGGCAAGGCCGATAGCGGAGGATAGGCCACCCAGCCTCCGGCAAAAGGCCCCGTACTCAGAAAAAGAGAAACGAACATCACCACACTGGCCAGGAAGAAGAACCAGTAAGACAACATGTTCAGGAAAGGCGAGGCCATATCGCGCGCGCCAATCTGAAGCGGAATGAGCAGATTGCTGAACGTTCCGCTCAAGCCTGCCGTCAATACGAAAAAGACAATAACCGTACCGTGGATGGTTACCAGGGCATAGTAAAACTCGGGGTCCAAGGTACCTATGCCATCATTGACGATGATCCACTTGCCCAACAGGGGCTTCAACCAGGCCATATTTCCCTCCGGAAATCCCAATTGAAGGCGGAAGATCAGAGACATCAAGCCGCCCAGGATACCCCAAATCATTCCCGTAATCAGGAACTGGCGGGCGATGATCTTGTGGTCCTGACTGAAGATGTACTTTTGAATAAAACCCGATTGGTACTTATCTCCTTCATGATGATGCTCATGAAAGTGATCATCGTAACCATACTCTTCGATCAACTGATCGATTTGGTGTTTTGAAACTTCCTGTGTGGTAGTTGCCATGATGGATGATGTTTTTATCTGAACAAATGGTCGCAAACAAAGTTACGAAAAGAATCTTTCGAAAGCTGCAACCATCATCACAAATCCAAAATTTTAAATTCCGTACGACGGTTTTCCTGGCGGCCTTCCTCTGTATCATTGGAGGCCTGAGGTCGAGATGAGCCATACCCCTTAGCGGTCAGACGAGCCGGATCAATGCCGTGTTCAATCAAATAATTTTGGACAGCCTCTGCCCTGCGCTGAGAAAGCGCCATATTGGCATCCGCATCTCCGGTATTATCGGTATGGCCGGCAATCTCAATTTTCATGTGGCGGTACTCCTTCAAAGTAGCTACGACTTCATCTAACTCATACTTAGACAAAGGCGACAATTTTGCCGAGCCCGTTTCAAAGGTAACGTACTTCAAACGCACGATTTTGTCATCGGGGTTCTCTGCCTCAATGGCTTTTTCGAGTTGGGCCTTGTATTCTTTGGCGTGCTGCTTCAACTCGACTTCCAGATATTGCCCTTTGTAAGGGTCTTCATCTGTACCGCGAATGTTGGTCATGTAAAAAGAAGGTTGCTCTTTGGCCCACTTTTCAAACTCTTCCTCACTCACCACTTTCACTACGCGGCGCATGGAGTAGTGTCCTTTTCCGCACAACTCGGCACAGGCCAGTTCATAGTTGGCCGTCTTCCAAAGAGGGTCGCTATTGGGATCATCGGGATCGGAGGGCACTTGAAACTCCGGATATTTGCTCAACTCCTTGCGGTACTCCTCGGTCGTTTTGGTAGGCGTAAAGATGAAATAAGTCGGCATGCCGGGCACAGCATCCATCTTCACGCGAAACTGGGGGAGATAAAAGCTGTGCAGCACATCTTTAGCCGTAATGCGCACGCGTACTTGTTTGCCGACAGGCAAAACAATCTCACTGGCGTGAAAGTCATCCAAATTGCGCTTATCGGTCCAATCCTGCCCCAGGGGGTTCGTAGCGCTGATGAGGCGGAAGTTCTTGTCGCCAAGCTCATTGTCGGCACCCGGATAGCGGATATCCCAGGCAAATTGATAGCCCGTAACTTCCAGTTGCACCAGCTCAGTGGGGTCGTCCACATCCGGCATCACGCTGTTCCAGACATCCATGCCGCCGATGACGAGCAGGGTCATGGTAATGGCAGGTACCAGCGTCCAGACGATCTCCAGTTTGTTGTCGTGGGAGATATATTGAGCCTGATGCCCCTTGCGACCGCGATACTTCCATGCAAAGTAAAAGAGCAAAACCTGGGTGATGAAAAAGACAATGCCCGTAATGACCAAAGTAACATTAAACAGCCAGTCAATTTTCTTCCCGTGCTCAGAGGCAGCCTCATTGGGGCCAAAGCCCAGGTAGTAATTTTTGTAATACAAAGCCGACCAGATAAACAGCCCTAAGAAGCCAATCAAAAAGACGAGCATCAGGTTGCCCTGGCGACTGTTTACGGTTTGCTGTGCCTCTTCTGCACTACTGCTGCTCAAAGCCGTGGTCATTTCGCCCAGCTTTCCAACCTGAATGACAATCAGGACCAGCAGTACAACACTTATTATAACAATCAAAAGTTGCATGGACTTAAGTATTTTTTTCTTTTACGCGTGATGGTGCAAACTCTCTTCGAGATACGGGTCATGAGCCGGCTCCAGAGGAGCTTCGCTCAATTTGCTAAACACAAAATAAGCAAAAAAGCCCAAAAAGCCTACTAAAGTACCCAGCTCCAAAAAGCCCGGCAAGGTAAAGCCTGCCATAAAACCTCCGGCAGCATGCTCTCCGGCAAGGTGCTGTGCCTCTGCCAGAGGCCCCGGCTTAATCATCAGGAAGAAATCCAGCCAGTGGCCCACAAAGACCAATACAGCCGATAAGACCATCGTACCGACCTTCTTCTTCGTGCTGTTGCGCATCAAAATCAAAAACGGCAAGGCAAAGTTGATGAGGAGGTTTCCGTAAAACAATACCGGATACATATCGCGGCGAAGCTTAAAATAAACGGTCTCTTCGCCCACATTGCCATACCAAATCAGCATAAACTGGTCAAACCAGAGATAGGTCCAGAAAATGGAAAAAGCAAAGAGATATTTGCCCAGGTCGTGAATGTGCTCATCCGTAACATGGGGAAAATACCCCTTGCCGCGCAAGTAAAACAGCAACAAAATCGTCAGAGCAATAGCCGCGACGAACCAACTGGCACCGGTGTACCAAAAGTAAAGGGTGCTGTACCAATGCGGCTCCAGCGACATGTCCCAAAGGGTAATCAGGGGCACGCTGAGAAAGCCGATCAGAGGAAGACTACCTGCAGCCCATACTCGCAATTTGCGGTGAAAGGCAAAATTTTCGCCCACTCCCTGGCGCTCTTCTTCCAGGGACAAAGCGCGCATTTTCTTCGCAAACAGATACCAGATGCCAAGGATGAGGAAGGTCGCGATGGTATAAACCCCTTTATTCAACAAAGCCGATTTTCCCTGGAGCACTTCATCATGGGCAACGACTTCAGAATCGCCCCAGATGTAAAGCTGGTGCCAGCCCAGCCACAGGCCTGCCACCAAGGGGATAAAGAGCAGCATCCCCGGCAGAATGAAAAGCGAAAAGGCTTCCCATATCCGCTTCATCACCACATACCAGCCGGCCCAGGCAGTAACAAAAGCGCCCAAAATAAAGAGCCCCATGACGCCCAAGCCCGTAAAGAATACGGCATTGTGAAGGTAGTTCGTCCAAAAGCGAAGGTGGTTGTATTGACCGTCCAACACATAAGTGAGAATCATAGAGACCACACCTATGGCCATCATAATGAAGAACGTTCGCTTTTGCTTAGATGTAAATGTTAATTGGTTCATCTCTTACGCAATGTTTTGTCAGCGCTCTATGTGGTCGGAATCAAAAGGCCGCACTCAATGATGCCCGCCTTCTTCCATGTTCATTTCTTCTTCTTGAGCATTGCCTCCTGCGGCAGCTTGAGCCACGGGAGTGCCGTACTCGGGGTTCAGGGTATTTTCATCGGCAGAGTAGATCGCTCCCTTGGCCTTAGCCTGCAAAGAACGAATGTAGTGGATCACCTGCCAACGCTCCTCATAGGAAAGTTTATCGGCATAGCTACCCATCACATTCTTACCGTACATGATGGCGTAGTAATAACGGCCATTGGAGGAGTTCACGAAATCATCCAAGGTGAAATTCACCGGAGCTGCGGGATACTTGCCTCCCGGATCGCCTGTAGCAGGATTGGCATCGCGCACCAGATAGCCGTCGCCATCGCCTTTCTCGCCATGGCAAATCGCGCAGTAAATGTTAAACAACTCCTTGCCTTTCGCCAATCCTTCCTCCGTGATGTAGTAGGGATTTTCCCGGATTTCTTCCATGGCGCGTTGGCGCTCTTCTTCCGAGTTGCCATAGTAAAAAGGAACATGCCCGTTGACCGGTACTTTGATGCCACCTTCAGCGCCTTCCAGCAAAGCCTCCTCTTCCTCGAGCATAGAATCATTTGCCGATAAGGCTACGCCCGCATAACCACGCGGAATGGTACGCGGCACGGGATCGTGGTGCATGGCCAACTCCACATAAGACTTCACACTCTCATCATCCCAGTTGTTGAGGTGATATTTAGAGTAATAATTGGCCTCGTAAGCAATGGAGTGCGCCATATCTGGCATATACTCGCTGCCGGTTTGATTGGGGCCGGGCTGCTGGCAAGCCGACAGGCTCAAAACAGCCAACAGGAGTACTCCGCCAATATACTGTTTGATGTTGTTCATCGCTACTTTTTTTTCCGTTGCATTATGCTTCTTCCTGAACTTCCTTCACATCTACCAAAGACGCTCCGGTCGCTTCAAAAAAGTTTTTCAACTTATTGACCTCGGCTTCTTCACAAGCCGTCGTATCAAAGGCTATACAAAACTTGTCGTCTGTAATGCGCGGATGCAAAATGGGATTGCCGGCTCCCGGCCACAACCTCGATACGGCATAAAAGGTAAAGGTCATACCCACCGCAGCAAACAATACGGTCAGCTCAAAAGTGATGGGGATGAAAGCGGGCACCGACCAGTAGGGCTTACCGCCAAAAATGATGGGCCAATCGCGGGTAAAAACCCAGGTCATAAAACCAAAGGCCGTCAACGTACCCAAAGCACCATAGATAAAACCGGCAATGTGCAAACGCGATTCGGCCAGGCCCAAAAGCTCGTCCAACCCATGTACGGGAAAGGGCGAATAGACATCCATGATGTCCAGATGATCGGATTTGGCTTTGCGCACCGCATCCAAAAGCTGGTCGTCATCGTCATAAAGCCCGAATAAAATCTGCTGCTTTGTTTCGCTATTCATGTCGTACTGCTTTTCTCTTTAATCAAAGTTTCTTTTTTCGCTCAAGGCAAATGCCATTAATGCGCATCATGCCCGTGCTGAGCATCGGGGCCCGTGTATTGGTCTCCCGCCGATTTCAAAATGTGCTTGATCTCCGCAATGGCTACCACCGGTGCCAGACGCGTAAAGAGCAGAAAGAGCGTAAAGAACAAGCCCAGAGAGCCCGTAAACAGGGCAATCTCAACCCAGGTCGGGCTGTAGTAGCTCCAGCTCGAAGGCAAAAAGTCGCGGGCCAGGGTCGTGGCAATGATCACAAAGCGCTCAAACCACATACCGATGTTGATGAAGATGGAAAGCAGGAAGGTCAAAAAGACATTGCGCCTCCATTTTTTCACCCAAAAGATCTGAGGCACAAGCACATTGCAACTCATCATGCCTATATAAGACCAGTAGTACGGGCCAAACACCCTGTTGTAAAAGGCAAATTGCTCATAAATGTATCCGGAGTACCAGGCGATGTACAACTCTGTCAGATAAGCCACACCTACCACCGTGCCCGTTACCAGAATCACCTTGTTCATGCTCTCGATGTGCTCGAGGGTGATGTACTCTTTCAAATTGAGCACCTTGCGGGCGATGATCATCAAAGACTGCACCATGGCAAAGCCCGAAAACACAGCTCCGGCCACAAAGTAGGGCGGGAAAATCGTCGTATGCCAGCCCGGCACCACAGAGGTGGCAAAGTCAAAACTCACAATGGTGTGTACGGAAAGCACCAGCGGCGTAGCCAAACCGGCCAAAACCAAAGACAGATACTCCCAGCGCTGCCAGTGCTTGGCAGCTCCCGTCCAGCTAAAGGAAAACATGTCGTACAACTTGCGGCGCAAGCCCTTGGAGCGATCGCGCAAAGTAGCCAGGTCGGGAACCAGACCGGTGTACCAAAACAAAACAGAAACCGTAAAATAGGTCGAGATGGCGAACACGTCCCACAACAGAGGAGAGTTGAAGTTCACCCACAGAGGTCCACGGGTGTTGGGATAAGGAAAGACGAAGAAGCCCAGCCAAAGGCGCCCCATGTGAATGAGGGGAAACTGGCCGGCACACATCACGGCAAAGATCGTCATGGCCTCTGCTGCGCGGTTTACGCCCGTCCGCCACTTCTGGCGGAAGAGCAGCAAGATGGCCGAGATCAGCGTACCGGCATGACCGATACCGATCCACCAAACGAAGTTGGTGATGTCCCAGCCCCAACCGATGGTGCGGTTGAGGTCCCAGGTGCCAATGCCAAACCAAATCGTCCAGGCCACGGCAAAGACATAGAGCGCCAAAAACGAAACAGCTACGATGAAAGCTACCACCCAGGCAAAGCCCGGCGCCCGCTCCGTTGGCGCACAAATGTCTTCCGTAATTTGATGGTACGTCTTATGTCCCCGTACCAACGGTTCCCTGATGGGAGAGACTACTGCACTCATTGTTTTTCGTTGTTAGTGTTGTTCTTTCATGCATTTGCCGAAAGGCAAAATATTCTTGTCTTATCTGACAGGCGGATACTTCGCCTCAAAAATCAGCCTTCGTGATTTTCGCCATGCGCCTCTCCTCCCCTTTCGGGCTTGAGCGACTCATCGGTATTGACTACCCTGGCGCTGTAAGCTACAGAAGGCCGGATGCCCACTTCCTCCAGCACGTAATAATTCAAAGGCGAGTCCAAACGCTTAGCCAAATCTCCTTTGGAATTGAGGTCCCCAAAAGTGATGGCGCCGGTCGGGCAAGCCGTTTGGCAGGCAGAGCGGACATCTGCATCTACCAGCTTGCGGCCCTCTTTCTTGGCGGTCAGTTTGCCTTCCTGCAGGCGCTGTACGCAGAAGCTGCACTTCTCGATCACACCGCGCGAACGCACCGTAACGTCGGGGTTCAGCACCATGCGGGTGAGGTTGTCGGCGCCAAAGGGCACTTCTTCGTTGGATACGTAGTACTCGTTGGCGGGGAAGATGTCGGCCGTAGAGAAATCCAGCCAGTTGAAGCGACGCACCTTGTAGGGGCAGTTGTTGGCGCAATAGCGGGTACCGATGCAGCGGTTGTAGGTCATTTGGTTCAGACCTTCGGAGCTGTGGTTGGTAGCAGCTACGGGGCAAACATTCTCACAGGGAGCATTGTCGCAGTGCTGGCACATCATCGGCTGATAGGCCACATGCGGGTTTTCGTAATCGCCAAAGAAGTAGCGGTCAATGCGCAACCAGGTCATCTCGTGGTGGCGGCTGACTTCCTTGCGACCCACGACCGGCACGTTGTTTTCGGCTATACAGGCCACCTGGCAGGCGCCACAGCCGATGCAGGCATTCATATCTATGTGCATGCCCCAGTGATGGCCCTGGCTGTAGAATTTTTCGTTGTACTCGTCGTAGGGATAGAGGGAATTCTCTACCCACTCCTGAGCTTCGCTGCGCTTTTCTTTGATGTGCTCGACCAGCTCGGCCAGGTTTTTGGTGGAGCCGTAGTAGAGCACCGAGCGATCCGTCAGGCCACCCTGATAGCCCTCGCGCAGGGTCATCACGGTTTTTTCATCTACATTCAGTTCCTCTCCCGTTTTGGGGTCTTTGCCTTTGACGCCCATGGTGTGGTGATACTGCACACAGGCAAAGGCATCGTCTTCTCCCACTTTGTCCGACACGGCCACATCCGTAGCGTAATAGCGAACGTTGCCGTTTTTATCTAAGCCCAACCAGGGATTGACATTGACGCCTTCCTGATAACCGCAGACGCCTATTTGTTCGCGGCCGTAGCCGAGCGCCATGGCGAGGGTGTTTTCCGCCAAACCAAACTGGCGGATGCAGTCCACCGTCTGCTTGCGGCCTCCGATTTCGACCTCTACCTTGTCGGCCTGGCCATAGATCTCTCCATCATTAAGTCCTTTAAAGGCCTTCCACTCATTGCCTCCATCCCAATAGACGGGAATGGCCATGTAGTTGTTCCAGCTTGTGCGGGCTACGGGGTCCGGCATTTCCATCAGCCAGGGGTTGGTGGCGTATTGGCCGCCTCCGACATTGACGGTCTCATAGAAAGCCATTTCCAACTCTGCCGAGGAAGGTTTCTCCTGCATGCCGGCAGCGGCCTGCACATCTACGGGATTCACGGCATAATTTGCATTTGCCGGAAGGCTGAAAATGCCATCGTGCAGGCTGTGGTCCCAGAATTTTTGGAAATCGGAATAAGCGCTTTGCTGCGGGAAGAAGTTTTCTTTCCAGAATTTTTTCAGATAGCGATAGTAAGGCGGCTCTTCGGCCGTGCCCGGGTCGAAGTTGGCGCTCTCGGCCCAGCGCAGCAGGGACTCCCCTGCCTGGCGGGTGTTGAACAGCGGCGCGATGGTGGGCTGCTGCAAGCTATAGACTCCCGCTTTGGGTTCGGCATCGCCCCAGCTCTCGAGATAATGATGGTCGGGAGCGATGTAATCGCAGAGCGAAGCCGTTTCGTTGGGCACGCCTACCATGCTGATTTTCGTCTTCACTTTGGCCATGGCAGCGCGAAACTCTTCGGCATTGGGCAACTCCCAGGCGGGATTGGCATCGCCCAGGACGATGAGTACGTCCACGGCGCCTTTGTTCATCTCGCCCAGCAGTTCCTGAGCTTCGCGGTCCATGCCCTGGCGTTGTTTGGAAACCCGCTCGAAGCCGATGGTATTGCCGTAGCTGTCGAGGAGCTGGTTGATGGCATTGATCAACAACTGGTCGCCCAGGTTGTTGGAGCCGGAAACGACCAGCGCTTTGCCCTTAGCCGACTGCAGGCGGTTGCTCAGCTCCTTGATGGCAGCGGCAGCCTTGCCGTTGATCTGCGGAGCAGATACCGTAGGTGCGCCGTTCTTTGCTGCAAGAGCATTGTACAAGGCAGCGATGGCCGCGCCCTGCTCGGAAGGACGAATCAAAATGCGCTTGTCGGCATTGGAGCCCGTCAGCGACATGTGGGATTCGACCTGTACGTGATAAGACATGTTGGGGTGCTCCACATCTTCAATGCGACGACGCGAAGCGTATTGGCGGGCGTATTCCACCGGAGATATCCAGGTACCGAGGAAGTCGGCGCCAAAGCTGACGATGGTGTCGGCTTTGTCAAAGTGGAATTCCGGCACGATGGCAGCTCCATAAGTGGCTTCAGAAGCCTGCAAGAGGGCCGAGCAGGAAACCGGATCGTAGGTCAACACTTTAGCGCCCGGATAGCGCTCCGTAAATTCGTTGAGCACGGCTTTGAAAGTCGGGCTGAGGTTGGTGTGCGTGAGAATGCGCACCACGGCAGCAGAGCTCAGGGCGCCGGCGACCTTTTTGTCCAACTCTTCCCAGCTCATGGCTTTAAACTTGCCCCCTTCCATCATGCCCGGGCCCTGAAAGCGATTGACGTTGTAGAGGTCCAGCACAGAGGCCTGTGCCCGCGCGCTGGTACCGCCTTTGGTAACAGGGCAAAGGCTGTTGCCCTCGATTTTGATGGGGCGCCCTTCGCGGGTCTTCACCAAAACGGAGCAGTAATCGCCACCGCGCACAAAAGTCGAGGCGTAGTAGTTGGCGATGCCCGGCACGATTTCATCCGGCTTTACCACATAGGGGATTGCCCTCTTGACCGGAATGTCGCAACTGGCCGCTATGGTAGCCGCTCCCAGGCCAAAGCCGAGGTATTTGAGGAAGTCACGACGCGAAGCAGGCGCTTCTAACACTTCTTCGGTCAGCGTTTTCTCTAAGGGTAGCTCCTCGGGAAATTCGTTGGACGATATTTCTTCAAACTTTTGGGTGTCTTTCAATTGAGCGACACCTACCCAAAAATTCTGTTTGTTCTTTTTCATCTTGTTATGGATGTACTTTGTTTGCGAGAAACAGGTTCAGAGGGAATCAATAGTGGCATTTCTGACATTCCGTGCCACCGATGTCTTCGACCGTTACTTTGGAGCGTTTGCCGGAGGCCAGCTCTTCGTGCAGGCGGTGATAAGACTGGTAGTAGGGATTGTCTTTAAAGGCGGCCACCTCCGTCTGACGGTGGCAATTGACGCACCAACCCATAGAGAGCGGAGCGTATTGACGCACGACCTCCATTTCTTCGATGGGCCCGTGGCAGGTTTGGCACTCCAACTTTCCTACCGTAACGTGCTGGGAGTGGTTGTAGTAAACGTGATCGGGCAGGTTGTGAACGCGCACCCATTCGATGGGACCTTGAATTTTGTCTTTGGTCTCATTGGTGAGTGAGGAGACGATGTCCTCCCACTGTTGCTTGACCGTGGTTTCGCCTATGGCATCAAAGCTGCCGTTGGCGACCATGTATTGGTCACGCATCCACTTGGTGTATATCTTCTCAATCTCTTCCTGAGAGAGTTGATCGTAGTTCTCTATGTAGGAATCCGTAGAGGGGTCGTAGCCGATGGAGGCAAATATCTTAGTCAATTCTGCCGTGCCATAGGTCGAACCCACCTTGATGGCGCGGTGGCAATTCATACAGGTATTGGCAGAAGGAATGACCGAGTGCTTGCTGCGGCGGGCGCCGTCGTGGCAAAACTTACAATCAATCTTGTGCAGGCCCGCGTGGGTGGCATGCGAAAACTTAATGGGCTGCTCGGGCTGATAGCCCTGCTGGCGCCCCAGATTGATGGCGCGATTGATAACGGTAAAGCTCAACCAGGCGATGACGAAAAAGCTGAAGAAAGTCAAAAAGGCCTTGCTGCGGAACATCTGCCCAAAAGCAGGCATCTTAGCATCGGTATTGCCCGCTTTCAGCTCTGCCAGATATTTCATGCGCGCAATCAGGCGGCTCAATACAACGGCCACTACAGCCAAAACGACGAAGATGACCCAATACAGCCAACTGTAATCGGCCTTAGCCTCTCCACCGGCAGTTCCGGCAGGTCCCTGGGCGACAACGGGCTGCTTGGTGTATTCCTGCTCTATAAAGGCCAGCACGTTCTCAATGTCCTCATCCGTCAAATTGGGAAAGGAACTCATCTGAACGGGCTTCCACTTCTCCCACAATTCCACCGCATGGGGATGGCCGGAGGCAATCAGGCCCTGGGAATTCCGAATCCACTCGTGGAGGTCTTCGCGGGGGTAGTCAGCCCATCTTTCTTCCACGCCGCCAAGGGCCGGACCCGTCATGTCCGTCTTCATGTCCTTGTTGTGACAGGCGCCGCAATAATTTTTGAAAATAACCTTGCCCGCTGCGGGATCCCCACCCTGGGCCCAAAGCCCTACAGATGCAAAAGCCACAAATAGCAGGACAAGACTTCTGGAAAGCCAATGTGAACTCATGTCTTGAGAGTTATTTAAAGTCAGTTTCGTACAGAATCCTTTTACCAAACCGCTGCAAAGATATAAGTTCTTAAGAATTTGGTAACAAATTTTTTATCCACAACTTTATTTAGACGAAATCTAAATAGATGAACATATTTTCATACTTCCATACGAGCCGTTTTTATCAGGCTTTCGCCAAATGCGTCCCGTGCCCAAAATCGTTTGCCATGAGCGCAGTGGCGGCGCTTTTCACAGGGGGATGTTCCCGTGCTTTTTAAGCGGCGCCTGCACCTTTTTATGCCGGAGCATATCAAAGGCTTTGATGAGTTTTCGGCGGGTTTCGCGAGGCTCGATGACTTCATCTATGAAGCCCCGTTCTGCCGCGCGATAGGGATGGGCGAATTTTTCGGCATACTCGGCTTCTTTTTCGGCCAATTTGGCTTGGGGGTCGGGGGCTTCTTTGATTTCCTTTCGGAAAATGATTTCGCTGGCTCCGCGGGCTCCCATGACGGCGATCTCGGCGGTAGGCCAGGCGAAGTTCATATCGGCGCGGATGTGCTTGGAGTTCATCACGTCGTAGGCCCCGCCATAGGCCTTGCGGGTGATGAGCGTTACGCGCGGCACCGTAGCCTCGCTGAAGGCGTAGAGCAGTTTGGCGCCATTGGAGATGATGCCGTTCCACTCCTGGTCCGTTCCCGGCAGGAAGCCCGGCACATCTTCCAGTACCAGCAGAGG
>WGBN01000018.1 GCA_015494245.1 Saprospiraceae bacterium
AGATGTGTATAAGAGACAGATCCAAGGACAACTTGTTTAAGTGTGAATTTCATATTTCTGCTTGTTTGTTAAAGAATGAGATGCAAGTTTGTGAACAACCCGAAAACAAGGCCTGGGGCTTTCCCCTTCCTTTTCAGGGCCTGTCTGTACAAGCGCGAAGATACGCAATTTATCCTGACGGACACACCGCTCTCCCCGCTTTTACGGCCCAAAAATAACAAATGGCGGCCAATGCGTATATAAAAAAGTGCTTTTTTTGGACATTCCTCCCTTTTGGCCGGAGTTTTTGGCATGTTTAACGGCCTTTTCGGCCTCTCAACAGCGCCATGTCCTGCATATAGACCACTCATCCGGCAAAGAACCTGACTCCTCTCCCGCGGGCTATGGAGTATAACCCTGTGAGGGGATTTTATGTTCGGTTTTTAGTTTGATTTTTAACTCAACGCTGAGAAAACAAATCCAGTTGCTCGGGGTCTTCTTCGTAGAGCTCGGGGCCGTTGTTTTGCACGCTGTTGACGGCATCGGAGACTTTGTAAACCCGCAGCAGGCCGGGGGGCGGCGGATGCAAGATGGCCAGCACTTCCGAAAGCGGGATGTCGTCTAACCATTGCCGGCGCTGTTCGCCCGTTAAAATCAGTGGCATGCGCTCGTGGATGGACTCCATATCGCTATTGGCCTGCACAGTGATGATAGAAAAGCTGTGAACCGGATAGCCCTCTTTGTTCCATTCATCCCAGATGCCGGCAAAGGTCAGTAGTTTACCTTCGCGGGGCACGGCGCGGAAGGGCGTGCGCTTGAGGCCCGTTTTGCGCCATTCGTAAAAGCCGTCGGCCAGCACCAGGCAGCGCCGCTGGCGAATGGGAATGCGAAAAGAGGGTTTGGCTTCAATGCCCTCGGCCCGGGCGTTGATGAGGCTGCCGGTATTGCGGCCGCTGTTGGCCCAAAAGGGAATGAGCCCCCAGGTGATGTAGTCGAGATGATACGGTTCGCGATTGGCAACGACATAGGCGTGCTGCGTCGGCGCAATGTTGTAATTGGGCCTGATGTTCAGGTTGATTTCCACGAAGGGCAGCTCTTCGCGAATTTCCTGAGCCGGCAATGCCAATGAAAATCTTCCACACATGGGGTAAATATACAAAAAATCAGAGCAATTCCTCCACTTTTTCCAGCATCCACTTTTTATCGGCCAGGTTTGGCGTGGCCAGCAACTCCTCTTTCAGCTTGCGCGCACCCGCCTTATCTCCCGGCGGCAGGTAAAACATTTTTCGCACAAAGCGCAGTACTTTTTGGTACTGCCGGCGCACCTCCGAGGATATCTGTTTGTTGCGCCGCAGGTAAATGCCAAAGCTGTCAATGAGGGAGTCCAGCGCCATATCTTCTCCCAGTTCGTAATACGTCTTCAGCAGCATCAGGCGATTGCCCAGAGCATAAAACAAATCGCTGTACTCCACCGAACGCAACTGACGGATGACCTTGTCGTATTCCTTGCGGTAAAAATAAACCTTGGCCAGGTTGTAGGTCAGGGCATTTTCCCGCTCCGATTCGGGCAGGCGCTCCGTATAAGTCTTGATGAATTCCTCCACCCAGTCGGCTTCACCTACATGCAGGCCTACGGTAATGATGTTCTTGTAGTGGAAGGGGTCAAAAACGCCGTCCTTCTCCAAAATGCCGTAAGTCAAGGCGCTGCGGTACAACTCCAGCAATTCGCCAAAGTATTGCGTTTGGCCCTTGTTGATTTGGGCGTAAATGCAATAATTCATCAGATGGATGAAGAGCGTTTCCAGCTCCTGCATCGCAAAATCTTTATACACTTTGTCCAGCATTTGCCGCAAGGCCACAAAAAAACGTTCGCCTTCCGGACTCTCCATCATGCGCGCGGCGAGATAATAGGCCCGCACGAGGCTGTCCTCCAGAAAGGGGCTGTCCTCCAGGTAGGAAAGCATGGGCCCGGGCAGGCGAATCTCCGGCTTGAGAGCCTGCATCTGGGCATAGCCCAACATTTCGCAGTAGTTTTTCAATTTTTGTGAGAAGTAATAACAATCCAGAGCGTAATCGGCATCTTCCAGGGCCTTTACCAGGGGTTTGCGTGGGTTCATCAGCTCGCTGTGGCGGTATTCCTGCAGGGCGCGGCGCTGGTTGTAAAAGTGAAAAAGCGGCTGCCGGATTTTCGGGCGTTCATTCAGCGCCCGGCTCTCGCGCAGGATGGCGGTGAAGTGCTTGTGCAGGGAAACGCGGTTCAAGCCCTCCAACTTCCAATAAACAAAGGCCGCAGGCGAAGCCCGAAAGAACTCCAGAGCCAAAAAATCCTCCCCCAGCTTGCAGAGCTTAGACATCATGCGCCGCAGCGCCAGGTCGTCAAAAGGCCGTTGCGACCCGTGCAAAGCCCGCCAGGCAGCCTGTTTGTCCCAGGCTTCCGCCAAATGCTCGCGGCAAAAATCGAACAAAACAACCAGCGCAGGCTGTTCATTGTACAAAGGCGAATGCAAAAATTTCCGAAACCTGGCCAACAAATTGCCATCAAAGCTTCGCAACAAAATCAGGAGTTTAGGGCTTTTCATGCTTTCTCTTTGCTCATTTCTATAGCATGGTTTGGCAATAAATCCGTATTTTGCAGGCACTTAGGGGAAGACGCAAGCACCAACAAAAGACAAATATAACAAAAAAAAGCGACTAATCACCTGAAAACCAAAGCTTTATAAAAAAAGTCGCTTTTGCCAATAGACGACAAATTGGCCTTTTTGTCCTTTTTTTGCCTTTCGGCAAATGAGAGTTTTGCAAGGTGAAAGGGTCTATGTATTTGAAAACACTGCGATATGAAGC
>WGBN01000019.1 GCA_015494245.1 Saprospiraceae bacterium
CCGTTGAGCAGGGCGAAAATCAGTAGGGGCAGCAGGAGGGCGCGGATGAGCCCTTTTTGAAAAACGGGGTCTTTGAAAAGCTTATTCATCATGACAGATTTTCGAGATGTTTGAGGGTTTCCATGCCGCGGTAGCTGGTCAGGTCGTGGGTGGAGGGCACGATGGATACGTAGCCCTGTTTGAGTGCCCAGACGTCGGTGCCTTCGGCGGCTCCGTCTTCTATGAACTCGCCGCCCAGCCAGTAGTACTTTTGGCCGTGGGGGTCGGTGCCCTCGATGAATTCTTCGGTATAATCGCAGGCTGCCTGCCGGCAAATGCGTGCGCCTTTGATCTGCTCCAGGGGCAGGTTTGGGATGTTGACGTTGAGGAGTTTGCACTCCTGCAGGCCTTCGCTCAAAACTTTTTCCATCAGCTTGCGGGCGTACACGCGGGCGGCACTGAAGTCGGCTTCCCAGGAGTAGTCTAAGAGCGAGAAGCCGATGGAGTTGATGCCTTCGATGGAGGCCTCCATGGCTGCCGACATGGTGCCCGAGTAGAGGATGTTGATGGCTGCATTTCCGCCGTGATTGATGCCTGAAACACATAGGTCTATCTTCTTGTCTTTCAGCAGTTTATATTTGGCGAACTTTACACAATCTACAGGTGTTCCCGAGCACTCATAGGCTTCTACGCCTTTGAAGATGTCCACGGGATGTACGCGCAGGGGGAGCTTGATGGTGATGGCGTGTCCCTGGCCCGATTGCGGTTTGTCGGGGGCGACGACGAGGACGTCGCCCAGTTCGCGGGCGACTTCGATGAGGGTGCGTATGCCCGGAGCGGCGATGCCGTCGTCGTTGGTGACGAGGATGAGCGGTTTTTTCATTGGCGTCTTTTGTTTTACTTTTGGCCTTGCAAAAGTAGTATAAAAATTTTGCGCGCGTGGAGTATAAGGAAATCATGGATTCGCTGAAGGCGGGGGAGTACAAGCCCGTTTACTTTCTGCACGGAGCGGAGGCTTATTTTATGGACAGCATAGCCGACTACATCGAGCGGCATTTGCTGGAGGAGTCGCAAAAGGCTTTCAACCAGACGGTTTTGTACGGGCGGGATTTGCCTTCGGCCCAGCCTTTGATAGACGCCGCCCGCCGCTATCCCATGATGGCCGAGCGGCAGTTGATCATCTTGCGGGAGGCGCAGGAGCTCAAAGACCTTGCGACTTTGAGCAAGTACGTGGAGCAGCCGATGGATAGCACGGTGTTGGTGATTTTGCACAAGCACAAGCGCCTCGACATGCGGTCGGGTTTGGCGAAAGCCCTGAAGAAAAGTCCGAAAGTGGTGCTTTTCGAGTCGAAGAAGTTGTACGACAACCAGATCGCCGGCTGGATTGAGCAGGAGGTGCGCCGGCGGGGCCTGTTGATCGTGCCGGAGGCCTCGGAGTTGATGGCCGAGTATTTGGGCACGGACTTGTCGCGCATAGCCGGTGAGTTGGAGAAGCTGGCCCTCAATTTGCCGAAAGGCAAAACCATAGACCAGGCTGCCATTGAGCGCTATGTGGGCATCAGCAGGGAGTACAATCCCTTTGAGTTGCAGAAGGCTTTGGCGCGGGGCGAGCGCGAGAAAGTGTGGCGCATTGTACAGTACTTCCGGGCCAATCCGCGCACGGCGCCCATGCAGTTGGTGGTAGCGAGTTTGTATGGGTTTTACAGCAAGTTGTTGAAATTTTTGGCCTTGCGGCAAATGTCAGAACGCGACTTGCTGCAGGCTATGGGGCTGCGTTCGACTTACTTTTTGCGCGAGTACCGCGAGGCCGCCAAGCGCTATGGCCGCAGGGATGTGGAGCGGGCCATAGCGCTGTTGCAGGAGTACGACCTGAAGAGCAAGGGCGTGGGCTTCAACAGCAGCGCACCGGGCGCCCAGGGCGAGTTGCTGCGCGAACTGGTCTGGAAGTTGCTCTTTGTGAGGCATCTTGGTTGAGGACTCAAAGAGAGATAGTTTGAGCGGCGCAAGCCGCTCAAACTCCTGAACAGGCAACCTGGTTTACCCAAACCACTTCGGTTTGGGTAGTAGAAAAAACTTTTTACCTTTGGGAGTTCATTTTTCCCTGAGGAGCTCGGGATACTGCATTTTACGGGTAAGGGCAGGAGTGTTTGGGCTTTTGCTCTAAAAACAAATTGACTTATGAGCCAAGCGAGTAACGACTTTTTTAAATCGAATGTTTTGGGCCATCCGGCCGGTTTATTTATTTTGTTTTTTACGGAGATGTGGGAGCGTTTCAGCTATTACGGCATGCGCATCTTGCTGGTCATCTTCCTGACGGCTTCTCTGGTGGATGGCGGTTGGGGCTGGGAGCGCCAGACGGCTTTGGCTTTGTTTGGCACTTATGCTTCACTGGTTTATCTGACGCCCATCATTGGCGGTTATATTGCCGATAAGTTTATCGGCTACCGATCGGCGGTGGTCATTGGGGCTACGGTGATGACCCTGGGGCATGCTTCCATGGCTTTGGAGGATATTTTGAGTGTAAAATTCTTTCTCTATCTCGGGCTGGCCTTGTTGGTCGTTGGCAACGGTTTTTTCAAGCCCAACATGACTTCCATTATTTCCGAGATGTACAAGGATCATCCCGAGAAAAAGGACGGCGCTTATACGCTTTTTTATATGGGCGTGAATGCGGGGGCTTTCCTCGGCATTTTGTTGTGCGGTTACTTTGGGGAGAAGTGGAGTTGGGGTGCCGGCTTTGGTTTGGCCGGTATTTTCATGTTTTTTGGCATGTTGCAGTTTTACTTTGCTTCAGATATGTTTGGCGACATCAGCAAGTCGGCTAAAGAGCGCAAACAGGCTGCTTTGGATGCGGGTTTGACGGAAGAGGAGAGTGAAAAAGAGCGTTTTGTAGATGCAGATGACAAGCCGAATCCCTTTACGACTTTGGA
>WGBN01000020.1 GCA_015494245.1 Saprospiraceae bacterium
CGGAGTTAATTTACTCCACACCCTTCAACTCCGGTGGCTGAGCGCAATAAGTTATTCTATCGTTCTTAACCTTGCGTTGTCGAAGTCACCGGAGTTGAAGGGAAGGAAGGATTTCCCTATTTTTGCCACCCACAACTCCGCTTTCTATGACTGATTCCAACACCTGCCACTCCATTTGCCCGAAAGGGCTTGATATCTCTGCCGTTTACGACATTTTGCGAAAGCAAAAAAAACTCCGACTGAGCGAGGAGGCAGAAGCCCGCATTCGCTCTTGTCGCGTTTTTATGGAAGGGTATATTCAAAGTTCGGAGAGGCCGATTTATGGGATCAATACGGGCTTTGGCTCACTTTGCCATGTACAGATTTCCGAAGAGGAGATGGGGCAGTTGCAGCTCAATCTGGTGCGCTCTCATGCCTGTGGAATGGGGGCGGAGGTGCCGCAAGAACTGGTGCGTCTGATGTTGTTGCTCAAGATACAGAATATGGCGGCGGGCTATTCGGGCGTGCGTGTAGAGTTGGTGCAGCGGCTCATAGATTTTTATAACGAGGGCATTGTGCCGGTGGTTTACGAGCAGGGTTCGCTGGGCGCTTCGGGCGATTTGGCGCCTCTGGCTCACTTGAGTTTGCCTCTGATTGGGGAGGGCGAGGTGTGGTATAAAGGCCGGCGCCGGACTGCGGCGGAGGTGCTTACGGAGATGGGGTGGGAACCTCTCAGCCTTTCGGCAAAAGAAGGCCTGGCCTTGCTCAACGGCACTCAGTTTTCTACCGCTTATGCGCTTTGGGCCGTGCTGGAAGGGCAGAAACTCTGGGCCTGGGCGAATGTCTGCGCCGCCCTGTCTATGGATGGCTTTCGCTGTCTGTACAGCCCGTTGGCTGCGCCTTTGCATCGCATCCGCAGGCAGCCCGGGCAGGAGGTTTGCGCTGCTGCTCTGCGCGAATATTTGCGCGAAAGCGAAATCGGAAAGCAAAACAAAGAACAAGTGCAAGATCCCTACGCCTTCCGCTGCGTACCCCAGGTGCACGGGGCGAGTTGGGGCGTGCTGCAACATGTCAAAGAGGTGGTCGAAAACGAACTCAGCTCAGTAACGGATAACCCCAGTGTTTTCCCCGAAGAAGACCTCATCTTATCGGGCGGCAACTTTCACGCCCAGCCCATAGCCCTGGCTCTGGATTATCTGGGCCTGGCGCTTTCGGAACTGGGCAGCATCTCCGAGCGCAGACTCTTTCAACTGCTGAGCGGGAAACGAGACCTGCCTCCCTTTCTGGTATCCAAACCGGGCTTGCACTCCGGCATGATGATCGTGCAATACACAGCTGCCGCCATCGCCAGCCAAAACAAACAACTCTGCACGCCGGCCTCGGCAGATTCCATCGTCTCCAGCAATGGACAGGAAGACCACGTGAGCATGGCCGCCAATGCCGGCACCAAAACCCTGCGCATACTCGACAACCTCCGCCGGTTGCTCGCTCTGGAATTGATGGCCGCTGTGCAGGCGCTTTATTTTCGCCTTCCGGCAAATACGGGACAGCCCCTGCGCCCACTCATCGAAGCTTTTCGGGAAAAAGTGCCGCCCCTGCAGACCGACCGCATCCTGTCTGACGACATGCACCGTGCCGAAGACTTCCTCCGGCAGGAGGTAGAAACCCTGCTCAAAAGTTAAAGCCCACCCTTAGCTGATAGGAAATTTGGGTGTCTTTGTCTTCCCGCGGGATGCGTTCGTTTTGTGCGTCTAAGCGATAGGCCGAGAAGTCGTAGGCGTTGTTCGTAACGTCCGTAAGGCCATACTGAATCTTGCCGCCAATGAAAAGACTTTTGCCAAGATAAAAGTTTAAAGCCGCGTGCAGACTGAAGTCGAAGCGATTGAAAAAAGTGCCCTGCTCAAGACGGGGAGACTCCCAGTAGGCCCCTGCCCTTTGCGGGATGGACACCGCTTCGCCATCGAGTAGAAGCGTCTCTCCGCTGCCGGTGGCATCGCCTGTCTGGTCGCGCAGGTAGTTGTATTCCAGAGAGAGTTCGAAAGAATCTATGGCCTGTCCGCCTTCCGTCATGCCGTTGAAGCGCAATTGCCCGACAGCCGTGGAGGAAATCAGAAAACCGGCTCCTGCACCGGCGGAAAACTCAATTTGCTTAATGGGCCGCAGCGTTACCGAAAGCGGCAGGTAAAAATAGGCGTTGCTGATGTTGAGCGTCAGGCTCTTGTCGCCCAGCGCCAGAATCTTCTTGCCGCTGTCTGCCGGAAAGAAAAGGTAGCTCAGCCCATTGTAGCGATAACGCCCGCCCAACTGACTGAAAACCAGTTCGCCCCTCAGCCCCAGCATGTCGAGCAGCTTGTAATTGGCCGTAGCTCCAATCATAAAGCCAGAAGTGGTAACCATTTCTTCCAGGACGGTGCCATCAGGCGCCATCTCTAAAGGTCCCTTAAAGGCGCTGTAATTCAACCCGGCCTGAAATCCAAGCGAAAAATCCTGCGAAAAAGCCGCCTGCGCTGCTGCAAACAAAAAGACAAAGAGGAAAAGTAAGTTTTTCATACACGTGAAATCTGAAGTTAAATTTTCTCATAAAGTGCATACTCCCGGCACTAAGGTTGGCCAAAAATAACGAGAAATTTGAAGATGCCGCACTTGTGTAATCGGAGTTACACGGAGGAATTGGCGGAGAGGGTATCTTTGCGGTGGAATCGGTTGTCGGTTGTCCGTTGTTTTTAACACTCAACGCTAAACGCTAAACGCTCAACACTAAACACTAAACAAACTTTAAACTCTAAAGAAAATGTCATCTAAGCATTTCGATCTCATTGTACTTGGCGGCGGCTCCGGCGGTCTTGAAGCTGCTCTTGGAACTGCAC
>WGBN01000021.1 GCA_015494245.1 Saprospiraceae bacterium
CCTTCTGCATTTTCTCCCGACGGAGACGGTATCAATGACGTTTTTTCTCCGGCAGGTCTTCTTGCTGAGCCTTCTTCTTCGGATGGGTTGTTTAAGGAGTTTAGCGGTATTCGCCTGCAGATTTACGACCGCTGGGGGAATTTGCTGTTTTCTACGGAGGAAAGGCCTTTCGTGTGGAACGGGCGGGATGCCCTGGACAGGAAAGCTCCTCCGGGGGTCTATGTCTATGTCTTTGATTACCTGAATCTGCTGGCCGGTGAAACCGAACGCCTGTCGGGTGAGGTACATCTCATCCGATGATGAAACACGTTTCTAACTTTTAATACACATCTCATGAAAAAAGCATTGTTTACTACCCTCGTTTTTTTGACAATAGGCGCTGCCTCTCTTTGGTCACAGGTGCAAATCGGGTCTGCCCTTGAGGGCTCGGCTTATAAGGATTTTTTGGGCGATGCAGTGGCTATGTCAAGCGACGGCCAGAGGCTGGCCGCAGGCGCTCCAATCCACGACACCAACGCCGGACAAACGGTGGGCCAGGTGAGCGTGTATGAGTGGGATGGAGACAATTGGGCACAGTTGGGCATGCCTCTTGAGGGAAGTTCGGAAGGTGACATTTTTGGTTCTTCTGTAGCCCTTTCGGGCAATGGACAGGTGCTGGCTGTAGGGGCTGTAGGATATGACAATGCGATGGGCTATGAAAATGTGGGACGCGTGCAGGTATATGCCTGGAATGGAAGTGAGTGGGAAGTGCGTGGAACACCCATAGAGGGCGATATGATCAACGGGATATTGGGCACGGCAGTGGCATTGTCCGAGTCGGGCGAGGTACTTGCGGTGGGCGCGCCTTGGTACGATGCCAATTTTCAGACGCTTTCCGGTCGGGTATGGATCTACCGCTGGGATGGAAGCGAATGGCAGTTAGATGCCATGCTCGATGGCATGGATGGGGGTGAGCAATTTGGTTTTGTACTTGATTTTTCCGGTTCGGGTGATGTATTGGCTGTGGGCGCTCCCCAAAGCGATTTGAATGGGAGCTTGAGCGGCGCTGTTCGCGTCTATGCGTATGACGGTAGCGCCTGGCAGCAGTTGGGAACCGATCTTTATGGCGAACCCGCTACTTTTTTTGGAACTTCCGTGAGCCTTTCAGAAGATGGCTCTATACTTGCAGCCGGGAAGCCGGGTTCTTCCAGCGCACTTGAAGCAGGCCAGGTAGAGGTTTATCAGTGGTCGGGAACGACCTGGGAATCTGTGGGCGAGCCATTAACCGGCAGTATGGCAGCAGATCGCTTTGGCGCCTCTGTTGCTCTTTCTGCAGACGGCCACGCGCTGCTGGTTGGTTCTCCCAATTACATGAACAAACAAGGACGGGCGCAGTACTTTTTATGGGATGGAAATACCTGGACGCAAAATGGCCAGGATATCACAGGTGTTTCCGGGAATGTCCGTTGTGGCAAGGCTGTGGCCCTGTCCGGCCCGGGCGATTGGGGTGTCGTAGGTTCTCCTCGCGAAACCAATAACAACGGCTTTCAGGCGGGCAACGTGCGGGTGTATGAGTTTTGTCCGCCTACTACTTCCGATATCAGTCTTACGGCCTGCCAGAGTTATACCGTGCCCAGCGGCGATACAACTTATACGGAAAGCGGCATTTATGTAGATGAAATACCCAATGCTGCCGGCTGTGGAGACAGTATCATCACCATTTCTCTGACAGTTTTGCATGTAGATGTTTCCCTCACCAATGCCGATGGCACACTTACTGTGGGAGAGCAAAATGCCGTTTCTTATCAATGGGTGGATTGCGACAACAATTATGTTCCCATTGCAAATGCCACGGCTCAGAGTTTTAGTCCTTCTGCGGTTGGCAATTATGCCGTCATCGTCCATGCCAATGGCTGTGTGGACACCTCGGCCTGTGAAATGTTTGTTCCTGTTTCTGCCCCGTACCCGCCCGAGGAGGGAGATTTTCAGATTTTCCCCAATCCCACTGTGGATCATCTCTACTGGAGATTAAATGGCTTACCCCGCGAGCAGGAGCTCAGCCTCCGCGTTTTTGACGCTTACGGTCGCCTTTGCCTTTCGGCAAATGAAATTTTGCCGGCACAAAGCAGCCAGGGAGTTCTTTCGACTGCTGAGTTGTCTTCAGGGCTTTATTTCCTCTATTGGCAATCGGGAAGTTTTGGGGGTGTGCTGCGCTTTGTGGTAGAGAGGTGAATTTTGCGGGGCGCAAAATTTATTTTTCTTTTTTGCGTCCCGCTTCTTTTTTCAAGCGTTCTATTTCTTTGTGGATTTCGTCTATGACTTCCTTATTTGCGATGTCTTTTTTATGACCGGTTCTTCTTGAAAAAATCACAAAAACTTTGCCTCCGTATTCTCGTTCAAAGTTTTCAAAGTTTTGGCTCATTCTTTCTGTGATTTTATAGTTGGCAAAATTTGCATTGGCTGTGATAGGCTTAATTTGTATGCCAAAGGCTTTATCCCCGACTTTAC
>WGBN01000022.1 GCA_015494245.1 Saprospiraceae bacterium
GTCTTCATCGCCAACATCAACACCAAAGAAGTGAGGAAATTTCTTCCCAATTGCCCCATGATGGCTTATTCTACCCCTTCGTATGCACCTGCTTCCAACAAAATAATATTTAGCTACTACCGACTGCGAAACGACATTTACTACCCTCAGGTATCGAGGTTGTACAGGGGGATTTGTACCATAGATTTAGACGGGAGCAACTTTGAAGTCATCTCGATTGAAGAATAATTACTAAAAACACTCCTATGAAATTCCTGACTGTTTGCATTTTGCTTTTTTCAATTCACGGCTTGACATTCGGCCAAAAAGTCAGTGAAAGCCACCGGCCGTTTAAGTACAAAAACAACTTCCAATTTGAAGCGAGAGGTCATGGTTTGCACTACTCGCTCGGATATGAGCGCCTTTTGATAAATACCCCTAAGTGGAAGTGCAGCGCTCAAATCAGCGGCGCTTATTACCCTCCCAAAACCCAACTGATCCGCATTTGGGTGCCCGCCCTTTTGAATGGGATGCTTTCTTTTGGTGCCCACCATATTGAGCTGGGGTGCGGTTATATCTTTACATCAGACGGCCTATATGAATTTGGAAAGCCAGACCCGATAGCGCGGCGCCTCGGTTTCTGGGCTGCCCGCCTTGGCTATCGCTATCAAGAACCGGATGGCAGATTCCTTCTCAGAATGGCAATAGCGCCCTTCGCAGAGCATTTGGGAGCTTATGCGCCTCACAAACGATGGATGATATATCCCCAAATGGCGCTAAGCATGGGAATAGCTTTTTAATCCTTGGAATGTCGAACAAAAACCCACCATCATGAAACATCTCCTCCCACTTTTCGCATTCCTTTTGCTCTTTGGCGCCTGTAAGAAAGAGCCGCCGGTGAGTTGCGAGCCGCCGGCAGAGCAAATCGTAGGGCCGCCGGAAGAGGAGCCCTGTGACAATATTCCCTTAGAAAGTGTCTTTGGCGAACCGTTTTTTCCGGAGGTTTACCCCCTTTATTTCTCTGCCTACTTTAATCCCAACAATGCCGATGAGATTGTCTTTCTCTACAAAAAAGAAGAGACTCCCTGGACGCCTTATGCAGATCTCGTCAAGTACAACTTGAAAACAAAAGAGCATCAGGTACTCTGGCATGCCAAGCCTCATTTTGAGTCCAATCCCAAATGGGGCAAAACGGACTGGATCGTGCTGAGCGTACAGGATGGAATAGGCCCGCCGCCAAGCATCAATATTTACAAAATCAAGAGCAATGGGGAAGGGCTCCAGGCCCTTACCACCTCCGGTGCAGGATTTTTTCCCGAATTTAACATCACCGGAGAAAGAATCGTTTTTTGGGAAGGCGTAGTCCCCGATGTCAGCTTTCCCGTCATAGACATAGCTTCCAACGAAGTCGTGGATTCTTTTGGCGGGGCGGGTACGCATCAAGGCACTACATGGCAACACGAGTCCTTTTTAGCCAATGGGAGTGGGTTTGGATTAAAATTGACTATCCCCTACACCGGAGAGCTCATTTCGCTATATGAAGATTCAGATTTGCACACAGGCAACCCTTGGTCTTTTGGCGCTACCTGGTTAGATGAAAGTCACGTGCTGTGGTGTGCGCCTGCAGGCGTGTTTGTCACAGACATTGATATTCCGGAGACCAAAAAATTGTTTGAAAACTGCCTGCTGCGCTCCATCACCATGCCCTGCTATGCTCCTTCCATTGACAAGGTGCTCTTCTCATATACCAAGAGGGTAAGAGATGAAGACGACCCCAGTCGCGGCCTCACCTACCGCAGCATCGGCATGATGAATCCCGATGGCACTGATTTTGAGGTGTTGGATATTGATTTGGAGTAGGGGGGCTGTTGTCGGTGGAAGCGGTTGAATTGGCGGAATCGGTGAAATCGGGGGCGGTGAGACGTGACAAACGTGATGAACGTAACGAACGTGACGCGTGACGGGCTAACTCACCACGGCGTTCACGGGGTACACGGAGAGGTCATTCTCAATTCTCAATTATCCACTCTCCATTCTTTCACCACGGAGTTCACGGGGTTCACGGAGAAGTACACGGAGAAGCCATTTTCAATTTTCCATTCTCCATTCTAAGAGGCCGGCTCGGGGGTCTTCCTTCGTCAGCACCCCGATCCTTTGAATTCTCCATTCTAAGAGGCCTCTATTCACACATTTTTGTTTAGAATCATTCTAAATTAAACAAAAACAGAGTAGTTTCAACTTTTAAAAATTTCCCGTCTTTTTTTCGTAACTATTTGGCTATCAGTCGTTTGTGTAAATA
>WGBN01000023.1 GCA_015494245.1 Saprospiraceae bacterium
CTTCTAAGGCTTTGCCGAGGCGTTCGGTCAGGGTGGCGGCTATGGCGAGGCTGTTTTCCAATTTCAGGCGGGCAGCCTGACCGCCGGTGATGTTTTCGCGTATGTACTTGCGCAGTTGGGCAAAGCCGCTGTGCTCCTTGTCGCCTTCCAGCTCGGCTTTGGCGGAGAGGGCGAAGACGAGCGGCTGCTCAATCTCTTTCTTGCGAGCCTGCTCTTTTACGCCTTGGATGTTGACCTGCAGGTCTTCTTCTCCCAGCAGGTCTTTTTGCTGGAGAACGAAGATGATCTTTTTGCGCCACTCCTGCTGAATGAAGTCGAGAAAGTCCCAGGCTGATTGGCGGTAGGGGTTTTTGGCCTCAAAGACAAAGACGATGAGATCGGAGGCGGGGATGAAGCGCTCGGTAATTTCCTGATGCTGCTCAATGATGGTGTTGGTGCCGGGCGTATCCACAATGGCAATTTCGCGAAGGATGTCCACCGGCAGGTATATCTTTTCCAAAAAGGGATTGACGGCAACGACTTCCTCTTTTTCGCCATAGAGGATTTGTAGCACCTTGTCGGTCATGGGCTGGGGAGCGACCTTGGTGATTTCGCGTCCCGTGTCGAGCAGGGCATTGATGAAGCTGCTCTTTCCGGCTTTGACTTCGCCCACCACGACGAACATGAACGGCTCGTGCAAGCGGTTGCGCAATTCGTTGATGGTGTCGTTGAGCTCCTGATGCCCAATCTCTGCGCTGAAAGTGTGAAGCTGCTTGATCAACTCGTCTATCTGCGCCCTTTGAGCCAGCAGCCTGCTGTCTAAAATTGGATTTTCCATGATGGCCATTTGATACGGCAATGATACGAAATTTTTGTATCATTGCCCTCATGAAACGCCAAGTTCGCATTCTACACACTTCCGATTGGCATCTGGGGCAGAAGTTCATGCATCTGGACCGCCGCGAAGAGAGCCGCCTGGCTCTGGATTGGCTTTTGACCGTTTTGCAGGAGTATGATGTGGATGTGTTGTTGGTGTCGGGGGATGTCTTCGATACCGGCAGTCCTCCGAGTTATGCGGAGGAGCAGTACTATCGCTTTTTGGCAGGCTTGGCCGAGACGCCCTGCCGGCAGATTGTCATCACGGCGGGCAACCACGATTCTCCGGCCCATCTCGAAGCGCCGCGCCGCTTGCTGGAGGCGCTGAACATCCACCTGCGGGTGAGGGTAGAGGGAAGTGCAGACTCTGCTTTGCAGGAAAATACTCCCTTAGTGATTCCCTTGTGCGGCGCTGATGGTGAACTGTTGGCCGTGGTGGCCGCCTCTCCCTTTTTACGCGACAGAGACCTCGGCCCGGGCCTGGCAGGAGAAAGTACTGCAGACAGGCAACAGCGCATTCGTGAACGCATCAAAGAACATTACCGCAAACTGGGACAAGCCATGGAGGCTCATCGCAAGGCCGATGTGCCTCTGATTGCCATGGGACATCTCTATGCGCGTGGAGCGGAGGCTTCTGATCCGGACAAGCAAAAAAACATTTACCTCGGAGATGAAAAAAACATCGCAGCTTCAGATTTTCCGGAGGTGTTTTCCTATGTCGCTTTGGGGCACATTCACCGTGCACAGGCAGTGGACGAAAACGGCAGGGTGCGCTACAGCGGTTCGCTCATTCCTCTCAGCTTTCGCGAAACGATAGATGACAAATCCGTAACACTGACTACCTGGGAAGGAGGGCAATTGGTGGAAACCCGTCAGATACCCGTGCCGCTCTTTCGCAGACTGAAAACTTTGCGCGGAAAAACCGGGGAAGAACTGCTCGAAAAAATGCAGGCCTTTGCCAAAAGACACGAAAACGACCCCCTCCGACCCTGGTTGGAAATGGTGTTAGAAGGCCAACAGGCTGAAGCCGGACTTCGACTTCGCCTGCAGGAAGAAGCCTCCAAACAAAATATGGAACTGCTGCAATTGCGCCTCCAACACAAGCGCACTGCCTGGATGCAGGAAGATACGGAGCTGGTCCTGGAGCAGCTCCATCCGCGCGAAGTTTTTGAGGAGCGTTGCAAGAGCGCACAGCTCCCGCAGACTGAAATAAAAAAACTGCAACAGACATTCGACGAACTGCTCGAATGGATGCAACAAAGCGAAGAGGGGACATGAGAATAGTGAAATTGCGTTTTTGTAATTTACATGCTTTAAAAGGCGAGTTTACATTGGATTTCGATGCCCCGCCTTTTGACGGGACGGGCCTTTTTGCCATTACCGGAGATACGGGCGCGGGTAAGAGTACTTTGCTGGATGCCATTACCCTGGCGCTGTACGGGAATATTCATCGCTATCGCTACAACAAGTCTAAGACAGAAGAAGTGATGACCCATGGCACCGGCGAGTGCTGGGCCGAGGTGGAATTTGAAGTGCCGCAAGGGCTTTTTCTGGCTCGCTATGAGCGCCGCCGCGCAAGGGGAAAGGCCGATGGGCGCCTGCAAGCTCCCCGGCGCATCCTGAGTCGCAGGGAAAAAGGGGAGTGGTTTCCCATAGCCGATAAACACAAGATTTTCGACGAGCAGATAGAAGCGCTTACCGGCCTGGATTTTGACCGCTTTACCCGCTCGGCGCTTTTGGCACAGGGCGATTTTGCCGCTTTTTTACGGGCGAAAAAAGATGAGCGCAGCGCTTTGTTAGAGCAAATTACAGGCACGCAGGTTTATTCGGACATCTCCGAGGCCTGCTTTAGACGCTACAAGGAAGAAGGGCAAAAGCTGGAGCTGCTTCGCCAACAGCAGGCAGCTCTTCAGTTGCCAACAGCTGAAGAGCAAAAAGGTGCGGCAGCTCGCCTGAAGCAACTCGAACGGGATATAAAGGCGCTGGCCAAACAGCGGGAAATTTTGCAGCGCCAGTCCGACTCCCTGAAGCGTTTGCAGGAATTGCAGGAAGCCCAATCAAAACTGCTCAAGCGGAAAGAAAAACACGAGCAGGAAAAAGAAAAATTTGTCGCCCGGGAAAAGCGCCTGAAAGCTCACGAACGGGCAGCAGGCTTGCAAACCGAATTGCAAACACTCAAGCATCTGGAACAACAGCAAAAGCAGCAGC
>WGBN01000024.1 GCA_015494245.1 Saprospiraceae bacterium
GCCCTGCGCGGCTTGAAGATCATGGGCAAAATTGACGTCTCCAAAACGGAGCGAAAGCCCGCCAAAAAAGCGGAGAAAAAGAAAGCCGGCGATAAGAAAAAGGAAAAGAAATCCAAGCCGGTGGCCTCTTCGGATTCCGTGCAGACCAAGCGCAAGCGTCGTCGCCGCGTCTCTGCTACCCGTGGTGGCAGTGGCCGTGGAAATAAGAAAGAGGAAGCTAAAGAGGTCATCTCCCAAAAGGAAATCGAAGAGAAAATCAAGGCCACAATGGCCCGCATCTCCGGTGGAGGTAAGAAAAAAGGCCAAAAACTGCGTCGCGATAAGCGCGAGCGCCTGCGCGAGAAACAAGAACTTCGGGAAAAGAGCATGATTTCCGAAAACCTGCAGGTAACGGAATTCATTACCGTGCAGGAACTGGCCAACCTCATGGAGGTGGAACCCGCCGAGGTCATCACCGTTTGCATGAATGTGGGCATTTTTGCCGGCATCAATCAGCGGTTAGAAAAAGAAATCATCGAGCTCGTAGCTGAAGAGTTTGGCTATCAGGTCGAGTTTATAGATGCGGCAGAAGAGTTGGAAACCGAAGAAGAAATTGTAGATGATCCCGAAGACTTGGAGCCCCGTCCGCCTATCATCACGGTCATGGGGCATGTGGACCACGGTAAAACTTCTTTGCTCGATTACATCCGCAAATCGGATGTGACAGCCAGAGAATCGGGAGGCATTACCCAGCACATCGGCGCTTATGAAATAAGTGTAGAGACCAAGGACGGCCCGCGGAAAATTACGTTTCTGGATACGCCGGGCCACGAAGCCTTTACGGCCATGCGTGCCCGTGGAGCCAAAGTAACCGACATAGCCATCATCATCATCGCTGCCGATGACAGCATCATGCCCCAAACGCGTGAAGCCATCAGTCACGCACAAGCTGCAGGTGTGCCGCTCATCTTTGCCATCAATAAGGTAGATAAGCCGGGAGCCAATCCCGAACGCATCAAGCAGGAGTTGGCCGCCATGAACCTGCTGATCGAAGAGTGGGGAGGCGAATATCAATCCCAGGAAATTTCTGCCAAAACCGGCCAGGGCGTACCCGAGCTGTTGGAGAAAATCCTGCTGGTAGCTGATTTAATGGAGCTGAAGGCCAACCCCAAACGCAAAGCCGTTGGGACGGTACTCGAAGCATCCCTCGACAAAGGCCGTGGTTATCTGGCCAAGTTGCTGGTGCAAAACGGGACGCTGTGCATCGGCTCGCCCATTGTTGCAGGCCAGCATGCCGGCAAAATCAAGGCTCTATATAACGAGTACGGCCAGCGCCTCGAAGAAGCCGGCCCCTCTACGCCCGTTCTGGCTCTGGGACTTCACGGAGCGCCTCAGGCCGGCGAGCGCTTCAAAGAAATGGAGTCCGAGCAGGAAGCAAGAGCTCTTGCCAATCGCCGTGCCCAAATTGCCCGCGAACAGACCCATCGCGCTACCAAGCGCCTCAGCTTAGATGAAATTGGACGCCGTATCGCTCTGGGCGAGTTTAAAGAACTCAACCTCATCGTCAAAGGTGATGTGGACGGCTCTGTGGAAGCCTTGGCCGACTCCTTCCTCAAGCTCTCTTACGAGAAAGTACAAGTCAATATCATCCACAAGGGCGTAGGACAAATCGTGGAATCGGATGTTCTGCTCGCCTCCGCTTCCGATGCCATCATTGTAGGCTTCCAGGTGAAACCCTCTCTCGCTGCCCGCAAACTGGCCGAGCGGGAACACGTGCAGATACGCACTTACTCCGTCATCTATGAAGCCATCAATGAGATCAAGGATACCATTCACGGTATGCTTGCTCCTACTAAAGAAGAGCACATACTCGCTACCCTCGAAGTGCAGCAAGTGTTTAAAATCCGAAAAGTGGGAATGGTGGCAGGTTGCGTGGTACAAGATGGCAAAATCACCCGCGATGCCAAAGTGCGTGTCATTCGAAATGGCCTGGTAATTTTCCCCAATCGGGAAGGCGTAGAAGCCGAACTCGGCTCGCTCAAGCGCTTCCAGGAAGATGTCAAAGAAGTCAGAGCTGGGCAGGATTGCGGCTTGACCATCAAAAACTTCAACGACATCAAAGTGGGCGACGTCATTGAGGCCTATGAGATTGTGGAAATTGAACCGAGCCGTTAATCGCAGTGAAAAGGCTGTCTGTTTTCTTACAAATTCCCGAGACGACGGAGCCCGTCGAATTTCGCAAGTCTTTGCTCCTCGCTTCGATAGCTTTGCTGCTGCCCCTTTCACGCGCTCTTGCCGGGCTGGCAGTGGCTGCGGCCATCTTACACGAGCTATTTTTTCTGGCAGTTTCCCTGCACAAAGGCAGAAAGCCCCTCATCCGGTTTTCTGTGCCGCTCAAGGCTTCCATGCTGTTGTTTGCGCTCTACTTTGTGAGCCTTTTTTATGCCGATGATTTTATTTTCAGTTGGCATAAGCTGGAGACCAAACTCTGTCTGCTGTTTTGTCCCCTGCTGTTTGGCTTGAACTACTCGCCCTCGGCGGGGCGTTACATCCCCAAGGCATTTATCCTCGGCAATTTGCTGGCTGTTTTGTACTCGCTCGGGGCTGCGGGCCTGGATACTTTCAGTACGGGAGTGAACCACTTTCACTACATGAAACTGAGCGCGTATTTGCATCTCCACCCTACGGTGTTTTCGCTTTACCTCTTCGTGTCGCTTTTTTTTCTGTTGGATGAGTGGGCGCGGTCGGGTGAATTTAAGTGGACGTTTTTATTGCCTCGCCTTGTTGTTGCGATTTTGTTTTTGGTCTTTATCCTGCTGCTTTCTGCGCGCATGGCTATGATGAGCGGATTTTTGCTTCTCGGCATCTATCTCTTCAGGCTGTTGTATGTGCGCAAGGGATTTTTGCGAAGTTTTGGTTGGATGTTGTTGGCCTTGGCTTTGAGCTCGGTGGCGGCATGGAGCATCCCCTCTACGCGTTACCGTTTACAGGTCTTGCTGCAGGGCGAAGAACACGGAAAGAAAGAGCCCAATGTACGCTGGGAAATTTGGGATGCCGCAACACAACTGGCAGCAAAAGCTCCTTTTTGGGGCTATGGCCTGGGCGATGTGGATACCCTCTTGGTCAGGAAATATGAGGAGCTGGACTATTGCAAGCCCTATGGCGAACGCTACAACGCGCACAACCAGTTTTTGCAGACCCTGCTTGCGACGGGCTGGCCCGGGCTTTTTGTTTTTTTGAGCATGCTCTTTCTAAGCCTTTGCCGGCATTTCCCGAAAGGGAAGATAGAGCTCTCGGCTCAGCGGGGAAAAATAGTCACCAGACAGCAGCCCTTCCAATCGGGTGGACGGCTGCCGGCACTCTTCTTTATGCTCTTGCTGTCCATCAACTTTTTGACAGAAAGTTTACTGGAGACGCAACAGTCGCTCATCTTTTTTGCACTTTTTTACAGCTATTTTACCTTTTGCGATTAAACGGCATTTGCCGAAAGGCATCTAAAGGAACGTTGGGAACAACCTTTGATACCGAAAATTCCGACCAAATTGGAGTACGTACAAGACCACGGCGTTTCAGTTGACGAGCAGATATTAGACCTCCTGCAGGTCAAAGGTGATTTTGACAGTGGTTTTAAATTGCTGATGGAGCAGTATGAAGAACGCCTCTACTGGCACATCCGTGGCTTGGTGAGTACGCATGAAAATACCAACGATGTGCTCCAAAATACGCTGGTGAAAGTGTTCCGTAACATTGACAAATTCAGAGGGCAGTCAAAGCTCTACACCTGGCTGTATCGCATAGCCACCAACGAAGCGCTGACTTTCCTCAAGAAAGAACAAAGGCGGCATACCGAAGACCTGGATGGCGAAGAAAAAAACCATCTGAACACGCTGCCGGCGGATAGCTCCGTAGATGGAGACCGGGTTTGGCAGATGCTGCAAAAGGCTATCGAACAACTGCCCGACAAACAAAAAACGGTCTTCGTTTTGCGGTATTTCGACGAAATGAGCTATCGCGATATGTCGGAAACGCTGAAAACTTCGGAAGGAGCCCTCAAAGCCTCCTTTCACCATGCCCTCAAAAAAGTTGAAAAATATCTGCGAGAGGCAGAGATGTACTGTTAAAATGTCTGCGAGATGAAAAATAAAGAACTGCATAAAGAGCTCAAAGAGCAGGCGCCGGTCTTGAGCAAGCTCAAGAAAAAAGGCTACAAACCTTCGGTGCCCGATGGCTATTTCGAGCAGCTTCGCAAAGAAGTGCGGGCGCAATTGGATGCCCCTGTGTCTGCACAGGAGCGCCCTGTTCGCAGGGTGGTCTTTTCGCCCCTGCGCGTAGCTGCATCGGCAGGCCTTTTAATAGGGCTTTCCTTCCTGCTCTTTTACTTTTTGCGGAATCCGCAACTTTCGAAAACGGAAAACATGGCCTCAGCCGAAGAGATCGAAGCCTATGTCTTTAGCCATATTGACGAATTTGATGAAGACATGTTGCTCGAATACTATGTGGCCGGTGAAACAAACGGCAAAGAGGCTGAGGGCACAACCCAGGAAGAAGACCCTTTCCAGAGCATTCCGGACCAGGAGCTGGATGAATATCTGGACGGCATCTTAGACGACATTGACGAGACCACCCTTGAAAACCTTTTGTAACAAACCACAAAATTTAAAACAATCATGAGAAAGGCACTTTTGTTACTGGTATGTGTGCTTGGCTTTGTACACTTACAGGCCCAGCCAGGCCCCGGGCGGAATCATCAGAAGATTGAAGCCATGCGCGTCAGCTTCATCACTACAGAGATGCAACTGACCCCCGAAGAAGCTGAAAAGTTTTGGCCCATTTATAACGAGTACCGGGAAAAAGTCCGGGCCATTCGCCAATCCGGAAATGAGCTGGATAAGCCCGTTATGGACCTGAGCGAAGAAGAAGCCAGGGCTTTTATTGAGCAGCGCATGGACAGGGAGGAGGAGTTGATGCGCCTGAAACGGGAGTATTATCTCCGCCTGAGAGAGGTAGTCTCTGCCCGCAAGCTCATCCTTTTAGATCGCGCCGAGCGCAAATTCAAGGAGCGCTTGCTTCGGGAAATGCAAAAACGCAGGCAAGGACAAAATGCTCCTCCGCGAAGGCATAAAAAGTGAGTGAAACGGCCGGATGTTTTATCCGGTCGTTTTTTTATGCTATCTGCAAAACGACCTTCCCCGTCGTTTTCCCCGACTGGAACAGCCTCAGGGCTTCCGGCAGTTCTTCAAACGGCAGGCGGTGCCCGACGCGGGGTTTGCCGAGATTGAGCTGTTCGAGTTCGCTCAATTGTTGGCGCATGGTTTCGATTTGGCCGTAGAGATAGATGAGGTTGAAGCCGAGGATGCCCACATTGCGATGGGTCATGGCCTGGGGGTCTATCTTCGGGCGGGTAAAGTACTGCCACATCAGGCGCAGGTAGTTGGGTTTGTCTCCGGTATTGGTGTAGCGGGCAGCGCCATAGACGATCATGCGGCCCTGTGAGGCGAGGCGTTGCCAGGCTTCCGCCAAAACCTTGCCGCCTATGCACTCCATGACGAGGCGCAAGGGGCGGTCTCCGAGGGCTTCATCCAACTGCTGACCGAAGTTTTTGGCGCGGACGATGACTTTGTCATAGCCCTCTTCCCTGCAGTAAGCCACCTTCTCCGGTCGGCTGACGGTACCAATGGTATAGGCGCCATATTTTTTGGCGATGCGGTTGGCAAAAGTCCCCACGCCACCGGCGGCGCTGTGGATGAGGACGGTCATGCCTTCCTGCAAATCACCCAATTTTACCAGGGCGTAATAGGCCGTGAGTGCCTGTACGGGATAGGAGGCGCCTTCTTCAAAATTCCAGCCTTCGGGCAGAGGGTTGAGATAGTCTTCGCTATGGAGGATGTGGGAGGCATAAGCCCCAAAACGGGTAACGCCTATGACGGCATCCCCCTTTTTAAAGCGACTGACCTCCGGGCCGGTGGCGATGACTTCGCCTGCAAATTCCAGGCCGGGCACAAAGGCTTCTTTGGGAGCCGCCTTGTAAAGCCCCTTCACGGAAAAAACATCGGCAAAGTTTAGACCAATAGCGCGCACTTGCACGAGTACCTGCCGGCCCGAAGGCATGGACAAAGGCTCCTCAACCAACTTGAGATTGGACAGACTTCCGGGGTTTACGTACCAGGCTTTGCGTTTTGTCATGGAAAGCGTATTTTTTGATTTCAAGCGCAAGGTACGGAGAATTGGGGATGTGGACGCTGCGCGTTCTAATGTGGAGCCTGCCTGCTGCCGCGGCAGGCAGGACCTTGCGGTCTCTGATGTGATTTTAGGCTCGCTTCGCATCGCGGAAATAATTGAGAATAGATGATGAACGAGGAGACTGAGGTTTGTTAGAAAAACTGTATCAAAAAGGTGCGTAGATGTTCCAGCATGGATTTTTTTACTTCCCGATTGGGAAATGCCAGGGAAGGTAGCCATCCTCGCGAATCTTTCGAAAATCCCGCTCCCCGTGAACACTCCGTGAACCCCGTGAACTCCGTGGTGAGTTTTCAGCTATGCCCTCGAACCCGTATTCAGGCATGATTGGGCTACGATTGTTGCGTTCATCACGTTTTTATTTCTCGCTAAGGCGCTAAGGCGCTAAAGAGGCCGTATTTGGGCATGATTGGGCTATGATTGTTACGTTCGCCACGCGTCACGTTCGTCACGTTTGTCATGCTACCACTCCTCAACAAGTCAACCAAACAATAAACAAACAATTAATGGTGCGCCAGCTCCCGATTCCCCCACTTCCACCAACCGATAACCGATAACAGGCAACAGACAACCGTCATAACACCTCCACAGCAAACTCATCAACCTCTCGCTTCTCTGTAGAGAAGTTGACACCTATGGCGATGAGTTTTTTTCCGGAGGAGCGGTACTTGTCGAGATAGCCTCTTTCTTTGATTTGGTTGAGGGCTTCTTCAGCGGATTGGTCTATTTTAAATTCTATGGCATAGATCTTGTCCTCTAATTCTACCAGCACATCGGCCCGGCCGCGGGCGGTGTTGACTTCGCTGTGGATGTCTAAGCCGATGTAGTCGAAGAAAATGTGGATGAGCAGGTGATAGACGCGCTCTTTGTTTTTATACAACTGATAAGGGATGTTGTAGAGAATTTCGTTGAGGGTATTTTTGAGCAGTTCAAAGTCTTCCGTCTGTAGAGCACGGCGGGCATTCTGAACGGGTTTGCTGCCAAAGCCCGGCTCCAATTTGGCGAAAGCCCCGAGTAGATGTTCCAGCATGGATTTTTTTACTTCCCGATTGGGAAATGCCAGGGTGTAGAGCTCAGTTTCCGGATCGTATTCCTTAATGGTCAAATAGCCCGTTTGAAACAAGAGCGTGCCAACGGAGATGTCGTTGTTGATTTGGAAGGCTTCAAAAAAGGCATCTCCGACTTTCACGTTGTCGAAGTTGTAGTACTGTTTTTCTTTGATGAGGTTGATGAGGAAAGTGGGGGTAGCCGTAGCAAACCAATAATTGCGGAAGACGGCTTTCTGAAAAAAACTAAGCACAGAAAAAGGGTTGTACACAAAATCCAGCCCATTCCAGCTATAGCCGTTGTACCAACGTCGTATTTCGCCTGTCAATTCCTGCTCCGATATGCCAAGTTTTGGAGCCGTAGATGCTATGTGTTTTGAAAAAAAATGCTCCAGTTCTTCTTGTGTATAACCGAGCAGCGTATTACTCCTATGGTCTTGCAGACTCAGGTCATCCAGATTGTTCAAATCCGAAAAAATGCTCACGCGGCTGAACTTAGATACGCCGGTGATGAAGACCATGCGAATATAGGGGTCGCTGTCTTTAATTACCGAATAAAAGTTCTTGAGTACCTGCTGGTTTTCCCTGGCTTGCTCGATTTCCTTTCCGAGATAGTCTATGATGGGTTTATCGTACTCGTCTATGAGCAGCACCACCCGCCCTTTGGATTCGGCTAACTTCCTCAGAAGTTCCTCAAACTGATTTTTGAGACTATCGTCCTGCAGGGATATGCCGTGCATCTCTGCCGACTCCTGGATGTGCTTCTGAAGCTCGCCGTAAAGGCCCTTCATTTTGTAATCCAATCCGGCAAAGGGGATATAGATCACCGGATTCCTCTTCTCCCAGTCCCAGTGGTCTTCTATCCAAAGGCCCTCAAACAGCTCTTTGCTGCCCTCAAACAACTCCTTAAACGTACTCACCAGCAAAGACTTGCCAAAGCGGCGCGGGCGGGAGAGGAAGTAGTAGCCGCTCTGGGTAGCCAGCTCATAAACATAGCTGGTCTTGTCTATGTAAAGGTAGCCATCCTCGCGAATCTTTCGAAAGTCCTGTATGCCTATGGGTAGTTTTTGCATGGAACAAAGATAAGGGATTAATGGAAAATGTAAAATGGAAAGTGCCCGCTCCATGTCCTCCGTGGTAAAAGAATTGAGAATGAAAATGGAGAACGACCTCTCCGTGAACCCCGTGAACTCCGTGGTGAGTTTTCAGCTATGCCCTCGAACCCGTATTCAGGCATGATTTGGCTACGATTGTTGCGTTCATCACGTTTTTATTTCTCGCTAAGACGCTAAGACGCTAAGAAATCCGTCTCCAAGCATGATTGGGTTACGATTGTCACGCCCGTCACGCGTCACGATTGTTACGTTCGTTACGCTCATCACGATATCCCCCGCTTCCACCGCTTTCACCAATTTAACCGCTTCAACCGACAACCACTACAAACAATCCGGATTAATCCCCAGGACGTAGTGCTCTACGACTTGAATGGCCGTTGCTGTTTCTGCGCCGGCGAAGCCGCTGATGTCTTCGTCTTTCAGTTCGGTTTTGGCGAGGGCTGTGAGTTTTTTGGCCAGGGGGAGGTAGGACCAGTGCCATTTTTCTTCCTCATAGCCGTAGGGGCGTTTGGGGCCTTTGGCGGTATAGACCTGGCAGAAGCCGTATTCGGCGGCATGGGCTTGCAGCCATTGGTATTCTTTGAGTCCCCGGCCTTGTTCGAAGTAGCTGTTTTCGAGGGCGTTGAGGTCCACATCTGTTCCCCAATGGTGGCGGGAAGTGCCGGGCATGGAGGAGTATCTCAGGATGGTTTTTGCCCTTTCGACGGGGTCTTTGACGGCTTTCGCCAAATTTTGTCCTTCGACCGGCCGCCGGCCGGTCCATTTGGATTCCCAGATGCTTTTTTGGCGGGTGAAGGGGCGGGTAGCGGATATGATGGTAAGTCTGATGCCGTCTTTTTTTGCTGCTTCGTACATTTTGGCGAAAGCCTCAAAAGTCAGGCGATGCAGGTAGTACCCCTCCTCATCGGCATAGGGCTTGCCGAAGCGCACGAACTCGGGTTGTTTGGCCGGGTCAAATTTACCCATGAGGTATTCTTTGGAGAATATGTAGGCGCTGTCAAAGGGGATTTGCTCTCCGGTATTTTTGGAGCTGTCTTGGGCTCTGTGAGCTTCTTTTGGGGCTTCGTCTGTCAAGACTTTCGGGCTTGAGGACGGTTCGGAGCAGGCCGCGAGCAGGGCCGGTAAAAGGAGTAAGAGATACATGGATTTCATACGGGTTTACACTTTGGTTTTTAGCAGGGCGAGAGGTGCCCGTTTCTGCATTTTGATTGGCTTCTATCCCGTCGCCGGTTTAGCGTGCTTTTTGTTGACGGGGTAGCCAAACAGTCCTTTTTCTTTGATGGCTTTGACGACTTCGGGGGGCACGGAGGCTTCCCAGCCCGATTCGCCGGCCTGCAGTTGAGCGAGCACCTGATCGGTGGGGATTTTGAGGGCCTTGGGGTTGAAGTAGCGCACGTCGGTGATTTGGCCGCTTTCCTGCAGGTGTTTGTAGATGTACTTCATGCCTTCGGGAATGGGCAGGTTTTGTGAGTCCATGCGATGGCGGTCATCGGCTTCGATGTTGGGATAGACGTACATGGTTACGTTGCGGGTGAAGATTTCACCGAAGGAGACGAGCAGCCGTCCGTCTTTATTGCGCTCGTATTTTTCCCGAATGATGTCGAGCAGGTGGTAGGCGCCGATGACCAGGCCTATTTTCTGGATACGGAAATCGGCCAGGTACTCGATGAGTTCGTTGTAGTGCTTGTATTTTGAGAGCAGCACCACTTTGTCCATGGCTGCGAGGGCGTCGGCGCGGTCGAGGAAGTCGGCTTCGCGTTCTTCGCCTTCGCCGTGCAGGTCTTCGAGTCGCAATTCGGCCAGCACTTCGGAGCGTGCTGCTTCTTCATCGCCGAGGTCTTCCTGAAATTGGCGATAGGCATTGGTGAAGGTATCGGCGTGCAAAAGGGTAGGCGGGCGGAAGTTGCCGCGCGAGATCATGACATTTTGCTTGTACAGCAGGTCTGAGCCGTGTATGGAACCGCCGGCATCGAAGAGCGTGAGTTTTGTCAGGCCGTAGTGTATCAGCCAATAGCTGAGCAGGCGCTTGTCCAAATCCTTGAAATCGGGGCCCGTCAGGCGCAGCATGTCTATAGAGACGCGTCCCTGCAGGCGATCCATGAGGGAGCGTATCAGCTTGCGGGGGTCTTTGGCGTAGCGAAAGCAGGCGTAGATCAGATTGACACCGAGGATGCCGATGGCCTCCTGCTGTTGCTTTTTGTTGTAGTCTTCCAGATTGACGTGCAGCACGATGTCGTTGGGCGGGCTTTCCGGTTCGAGCTGAAAGCGCAGGCCTACCCAGCCATGCCCGCGTACCGTGCGCTGGTAATTGACTGTAGCCACGGTATTGGCAAAGGCAAAAAAGAGGGTATCGGGGCGGCAATTGCCGAGGCGTTCGTCCACCAGGCCGTATTCGTGCTCCAGCATTTTGTAAATGCGGGATTCACAGACGTAGCGGCCTTTTTTCTCCGGCCCGTAGATTACATCCGAAAAGATCTTATCATAGGCCGACATGGTCTTGGCAATGGTGCCGGCTGCGGCGCCGGCCTGAAAGAAATAGCGGGCGACTTCCTGCCCGGCGCCAATTTCGGCAAAGGTGCCGTAAATCGCAGGGTCGAGATTGATCTCTAAGGCTTTTTGTTCGGTCTCTAATACTTGTTGCATGTAAGGCATTTTAAGGTAGAGCAAAGGTAGGGCTTTTTCTTCGGCCCTGCTTTTGCCGGTTTTTATGTAATTTTTTTTGCCGGAAGGCAACCTTTTGACGTTCCTCTTCGTAAAAAGACATGTTTGTTTGTTGCAAGTACTTTTCAAGAAGAATCCCGCGAGAATGAACAAAGCCGAGAAGCAAAGACATGATGTATATAGCCGGTTTAAGAGAGAGTCACCCAAACCGATGCCTGTTGTGAAACGCCTTTTGTCATTTCGTTATGGTTTGTTGTTGATGCTTCTTGCAGCAGGCTTGTGGATGGCCACCGCCCTACCCGACAAGCCGCAGTGGGATGCCGATACACCTCTGTATCAGGTGCTTCGCTACCTCGGGGAGGACAAGGCCAAGCATGAATTATCGCTGCGCCCTGCATGGGTGCAGAAGGGGTACGAAATCGTTCATTTTGGGCGCACTACCGATTTTGAAGGACATCGCACTTCCTATGTCAGCAAGTATTACGTCTGTACCACTTGCCACAACGTGGAGCGGGAAGACCCCGATTTGCGATTTAGCGATCCTGATGCCCGCCTGCCCTATGTGAAGGAAAAGGGCATCCCCTTTTTGCAGGGAACGACTTTCAGGGGCATCGTCAATCGCGAAAGCTGGTACAACGACGATTACATTAAAAAATACGGGCCGGAGATCATCGGCAATGCTCAACACAGCCTGCGCTCGGCCATACAGTTGTGTGCCGTGCAATGCTCCCAGGGGCGCCCGATGAAGCGCTGGGAAGTGAATGCGGTGCTTTCTTACTTTTGGACGTTGCAGTGGAAATTGGGAGATTTAGGCCTTTCGGCAAATGATTACAAAAAGCTGAATGCAGCCGGAGATGATGAGGCGCAAAGAGCTTCTCTGCGTGCCTGGCTGAAAACTTTTTACCTGCAAAAATCGCCCGCTCATTTTTTCGACGCTCCGGCCAACAAGCGAAAGGGTTATCCCGGACTGAAGGGCCGCGCCGATGTGGGCAAAGACATCTATGAGTTGAGTTGCCTGCATTGCCACAAGCCCGGAGGCGTCTCGCATTACATACTCGACCACTCAAAACTGATCCTGAGACATCTGAAACAAAAAATTACTAAAGACTCTCACATGTCGCTTTATCAAATCATCCCTTATGGCACTTATGCCATCCCCGGGCACAGGCCTTATATGCCGCACTACCCTTTGGAGCGCATGAGCAAGCAACAGGTAGAAGATTTGAGAGCCTATGTGGAGTCTTTTTGACTTGATGACATCAAGCCCGGCGCTGTATAGCGCTTGCCTGCATCATCCATACACACTTGATAAAAACTACAGAACATGAAACAAAATGCTTTTTTTCTTTTTGCCCTCTGGGTGAGTGCCCTTCTTGGGTTGACGCTTTTCCAGGCCTGCCATTCCGAGCCCATTGTCGTTCAACTGCCGGATGACGGTAATAATGGCGGCAATAACAATGGCGGCAACAATGGCGGCAACAACGGCGGTAATGCCAATGAATGTCCTGAGGGTACGATTTCCTTTCAATACGAGGTTTTGCCCTTGTTGGTCTCTTCTTGCGCTACCAGCGGTTGCCACGATGCTGCCAGCCATAAGGAAGGCGTCATCATGGATTCTTATGATAATATCATGGAAGAAGTTAAACCCAACAAGCCGCCGAGCAAGAGCAAGCTCTACCAGGTGCTGGTGCGCTCGGGCAGAGAGCGCATGCCACCGCCCCCCAATCCTGCATTTACCCAGGATCAAATTAACCTGATTGCCAACTGGATTGATCAGGGAGCGCCCAACACCGATTGCCTGCCGGCTTGCGATCCTTACAGCTACACATTCAATGCGGTGATTTATCCTACCATTTTGCAATCCTGCACGGGCTGCCACAGCGGCTCGCAGCCTTCCGGCTCGGTTTGGCTGGAGACTTACGATGACATCTATCTCTATGCCGTCAATGGGAAGTTGCTGGGCAGCATCAAGCACGAGGCGGGCTACAGCGCCATGCCTCCGGGCCTGCAGTTAGACGACTGCCGCATCACACAAATTGAAAACTGGATCAACAATGGAGCGCCCAATGATTAAACGACTCATCCCAGGTTTGTTTTTGGCAGGTTTGCTGTTTTTTAATGCTTGCTATTACGACAACAAGGAAGACCTCTACATCGTAGAGGGCAATTGTAACACCACGGATGTAACTTTCAGCCAGACTATACAGCCGCTGATCAACGACCAGTGCGTTTCCTGCCACAAGGCGGGAAACGCCAATGGCAATGTGTTGCTGGATTCTTATACGGCCATTAAAGAGCAGGCCGACAATGGCAAACTGCTCGGTTGTGTACATCACGAAAGCGGCTATTCCGCCATGCCTCCCGGAGGTACATTGTCGAATTGCAGCCTCACCCAATTGGACATCTGGGTGCAAGACGGAGCCCCTGAAAATTGAGTGCCATGAAGAAGTTTTTTGTAAGGCTTGCCGCTTGGCCCCTGTTGCTTTTCAGCCTCTCGCTGGTCTTTTTTTTCGGAGCCAATGTCCTTTCGGCTCAGGATCAGGATTATGTATATCGGACTTTCAGAGGCACCCGCGTCATCAACGGGCATTCTCTGGAGACCGTGCATACGGGAGAATTGGAATTTCTCATTTCTCACCGCTTTGGTTACATCAACAGAGGAGCTTATGAGTTTTTTGGTCTCGACCAGGCGACCATGAGGTTGGGGTTTGAGTATGGTGTTACCGATCGCCTCATGCTGGGCGTGGGGCGCAGCACCTATGGAAAGCATTACGATGCTTTCGCCAAATTTCGGCTCTTGCGGCAGCGCACAGATGGCAAAATCCCCCTGTCTATCACCCTTCTCGCCTCTGCTGCCATCAATACCCTTAAGCCCACGGACCCCAATTTCCCCATTTACCTGCAATCCCGCCTCGCTTATACCTGGCAGTTGCTTATAGGAGGCAAGGTCAACGATCGCCTCAGCCTGCAGCTCATGCCTACCATCGTGCACTACAACCTGGTAGAAACGGCTGATGACCACAACGACCTCTTGAGCGCAGGTGCTGCCATCCGTTTCCGCTTCACCAAAAACGTGGCCATCCTCGCAGAGTACTACTACGTACTCCCGGGCCAGCGAACGCAGGAATTGCACGATGCCTTTGCCATAGGCTTCGACATCAATACCGGCGGCCACGTCTTCCAGCTCCAAATCACCAATGCCACCGGCATGATCGAAAAAGCCTTCATAGGCGAAACCACCGGAGATTGGGCCAGAGGCGATATCCGCCTGGGCTTTAATATCGCACGAACCTTTAAGCTGAAGGGGCGGCGGTATTGAGCCTTATGTTGCATCTCATTTATCAATGCTATTGTCTGCCTTTCGGCAAATGCCAGACACGAAGCGCTGTTTCGCTCACCGGATGAAAAGATACAGCTCAAAAGTTTGAAATATTGAGCTGTATTTGCTATATTTGTGAGCTAAATAAGTGGTATGAAGATAGAAAACTTGATATTGGAGTTCCTAAAACAAAATCCAGAGAGTTCTTCCGGAGATATCCAGCGAGGAATACCGGAGAAAAAAAGTATTGCCACGATAAAAAGAAGTTTGGCAAAACTTGTGGTAAAGAAATTAGTATCTTCAACAGGAAAGGGGAAGGCAACCAGATATAGGTTGTCAGCATATTAC